>PMYB01000138.1 GCA_003170915.1 Bryobacterales bacterium
TTAATTATGCGCGGATGTATAACTGTCACGATGCCGGCGTTTGGCCGCCAAACCGAGGCCCAACAGGCCGAGGCCGATCAGGCCGAAGCTTGCGGGTTCGGGGATTGCCGTGAATTCGATGGCGCCGCTGTAAGGGGTCCAACCCGTGTCCTGGCGGAACGTGCCGACGCCGCCCGCGCCCCCATCAGCATAGAAGCCGGCATACGACGTTTCCCAGTATGCGGTCCCCGGCAGCGGGTTGCTTCCGACCGAGGGAGACGCCGATGAAAACGCGAAGTTCAGGCTATCGTAGGGCCCCGCTACACCGGTCTTAGGTGTCCCGTAGTCAGTGGTGTTGAACGAGAGGCCGTAGATAACCTGGTTGGGAACGGTGATCCCGGTAAGGTCGAACGTTACGGTCGAGAGCGAGCCGTTGTAACAAATGCCGTTGTCCATCCAGGCGTTGTTGTAATTGTTTGGGGCGTTGGCACACGCCGCGCTGGGTTCGGGGCGCCACGGGATGAATGCGTCCACCGTGCGGCTGCCAATGGCTGCTCCCACTGTGTCGCTCGGCCCGACATCGTAGAGGTTCAGAGTGAGCGGAACATCGAAGCCCCCCGTTGTGATGGTCTTGTCGTTGACGGCCGCCGCCCATTCGGAGTAATATGCCCAGTCGCTCATCGCGACGGTCGCGCTTCCGAGCGAGTACGTCGGATTGCCGCCCGCGAACTGGATGAGCCCGCCGAACTCATAAGATGACATGGCTTCGTACGACTCGCTGGGGAGATTCGGCGGCAAAGGGCTGGAGATGTTGTTATAGATGTCAGTGATGCCGCTCCCGAAGGCGGAAAAGCTGGCGGCGAGAAACATTACGATCATGCGTTGTGTCATAGGTCTCTTCCTAAGGGTCTCTTCCTAAGGGTCCCTTCCTAAGCCAAAGTCGGGGCCGCCACGATAGCGACCGGTCCCGCGTGTGCCAGAGCGAACAGCGCAGACGCAACAGGAATCGAGTGCTTAGGTCTAATTATGATGGCGGGAGCACTAAGAAAGCATACAGCTACTACGGGCACTTTGCAAGACGGGATTACCTATGAATTAATAAGTTCGGTTCCATTACTCTCATACTCTTAGTACCGGTTGGCGAAAATTCCTACAATGCTATAAAAGAGAAATGTACCTGAAAATAAATAAGCGGTGCTGTTGGTCGCTACGCCGGGGACCTCGTCAATGTGGTTCAGAACTTCCGAGCCCTTGAAACTGGTGGTGGCTAACCTTGCCAGGCGCAGGCCGTCAGGGGCAGTATTGGTTCCACACCTTGTTCCAGCCGGCGTCGTCGATCGGCGAATTCAGCTCGAATACCACTTCCGCGCCGCCCTGGATGGTCGTCAGGTTGTAAGTTCCGGACCCGTCCTTCACCAGTGGATAAAGCTTGCCGGTGGCGGGCTCCTAGCCATACAGGTTGTTCGGTCCCCTCATGAACCAATAGAGAGGTGGGACAGACGATCGCCTCTTGTCGCCCGGCGCGGCCGGCTGCGGCTAGGCCTTCCGCCGGCGAACCATACCCAAGGCTACGAGGCCAGCGCCAATCAGCATGAGCGTAGCCGGCTCTGGGGTTGAGTCGGCAGTGCCCGAAATCTCCACCCGCAGCCCGACAGGGTTGCCATAACCACCAGAATCATTGTGGACGAGAAAGTCCAACGTGTTGACGCCAGCGACGAAGCCACTATCGATCGTGAACGAGGACCATCTGGTAAACCCAACGGCAGTGTTGCCCGTCGAGTTGCCGTTGAGCAGGATGTTCAGGCCTTCATTATCGGTTGCCCACTGACCGATGAGCACGGCAGTGCTCGGGATTAATCCCGACAGGTCTAATGTGGTTTGGAAATCGTAGTCGCCCTCTGGGTCGGTAGACAAATTGCCAATGTTGTTCGGTCTAATCCAGGCAGAAGCCGAATCGTCACCGATCCACGGACCAATCGGAAACCCTCCAGCCGAAGTGCGGACTACAAGCGTGTTCGTGCCACCAGGCAAGCTGACCAGGGAGTAGTGCGGATCGCCGATGGCGCCATCGGGCAGCGGGCTGCCGCTGGCATCCACCCCGGTATTGAAAATAGTGATGGGAAAAGAAAGGGTGCTTGCCTGCGCTGAAACCGCGAGAGCGAGCAACGCACAAACAATGAGCACTGTGCGGCCAAGTCGAACCATATTGAGAGTGTACGGGAGCCACGGGCGTTTTGCAATGGGCTTTCGCAGGTGGATTGATGAGTGCGGTTCTAGTACTCTTGGTACTGGAAACGCTGGCCGGTGAGAATTCCTGCGGTCCAAAGGCAGGTCCCCGACCTGCCCGCGCTACATCTGCTCCCCGCACATCTCCAGCACTTCGATGGCCTCCAGACAGCCTTGCGCCGTGCTGTTAGTCGATACGCCGGGGACCTCGTCAATCGGGTTCAGAACTTCCGGGCCCTTGAAACTGGTGGTGGCGAAGCTTGCCAGGCGCAGGCCGCTCCAGGCCCGCTTGGCGAACGCCGGATTTTTCGTCAGCATGTACGCGTAGGCCGCCAGGCGCCCGCGCGCATACTGGCCGTCGGCGCCCTCGCTGCCCGTGGTCATATCTTTTGCCACTACCGCCTTGGGCGCACCGGACAGCCGGCAGTATTGGTTCCACGCCTTCTTCCAACCGGCGTGGTCGATCAGCGTATTCAACTCGAAAACCACTTCCGCGCCGCCCTGGATGGTGGTCAGGTTGTAGGTCCCGAACCCGTCCTCCACCAGCGGATAGAGTTTTCCCGTGGCGGGCTCGTAGCCGTACAGGTTGTTCGGCCCCGTCATGAACCAATAGGGCATTTTGGCGATGGAATCCATGCCGGCGATAATCTTGTCGCGGTACTTAGTCTCGCCGGTGCGCTCCCACTCGGTCATCCAGTTGCCGATAAACGACAGCCAGTCCGGCCCGCCGCGCACGCGCCCCGGATAGGGAATCGGCTTGGTGAGCGGAGAGGCCAGGCGCATAGGATCGATTTCCGTGGTCTTGTAGTCCGCGTCCACCACCTCGCGCATCGCGTCGCCGGTGCGCTCATCGGTGGTGAGATAATAGTAATGCCGCCGAAATGCCGCCTGGCTGATGCGCGGTTCCTTGGCGCCGCAGCCCCAGTGGCGCACGTTGTGACGCGAACCGAGCGGGGCGAATCGTCCCAAGTGATAGGTGTCGACCTCCGTGGTGTGGCGCGTCATGGCCTCGGCCATGCGGAAGATGTCGGCCCTCCCGCTGCGCAGGAAGCTCGACCACAGCCACATGTCGGTACCCAGCTCGGTGTTGTCCCAGGCGTAACCGCCCACGTCGTATCGCCACTCGTGGCGTAGGCCGTCATGCTGGTGCATCACGTCGCCATAGTCCCAGAAGCCGTACCAGTGCCGCTGCTCCACCTCTTTGCGATAGAGCGCGAAGGCGGCGTCGAGCTGGTCTTCCAGTTGCCGTTTGGCGGGCGTGGAACGGTCCGGCAGGCTCCAGATGCCCAAGACTCGCGCCGCGTGGATATACTGCGGTGTGGTCACCAGCAGGGGAGGCTCGACGGCAAGCTTGGCCTGCCGCGCCATATCTTCCTTGGCCGGGACGGCGGCGCTGGGGAAGAGCGTCATCTCGCTGGTGCGCGCCACGCCGTGCGGAGTGCTGAAGCCCGGCTGCACGTCTTCATAGCTGGAATCGAGGCCGTGGGCCTTGGTGTCGTAGTGGCGCAGGTCCATGGCGGCGGCGTCGGGCGACCACAGCCAGACGAACAGATCGGCCGCCTCAGTGGCGGCTTTCTGAACCTCAAGCGACGTCGGGTAGGACTGCCAGAAGTTCTTCACGCCGACCGCCAGGCCGCCCGAGACGTCGCCGATGAACACCAGTCCGGAGGCGCGCTGTCCGGCGGCCGCGGCCAGCCAGCAGCTTTGCGGATTGGTGCGCTTCTGGATGGTGAAGCCGTCGGCCGTGGGTTGCACCAGCTTGTAGGCGTCCCACACCGCCCAGTCCGTGAGCAGCTTCTGCCCGCGCTGGTCGAAAGCCTCTTTATTGGGAATGCGCTTGCCCGCCAGTTGGTCGGGGTAGGCGTTGCCGCCGCCGGGCAGCATGAGCGGGCGCGCGCTCGCCGGCTCGATCGGTTCGGCCCACAAGCCGTCGCCCTCGCCCGAAAAACGGACGTGGCGATTGTGGATCTGCTCGCGCATCGGCACNNCCGGCGTAGAAATACAGGCGCACGGTGAACGGAAGCCACTCGCGCGCGCCGGTGTCGGCCTTGTGAACGCCTTCCACCTTGACCACCGCGCGCACCGGCCCGGTCTGTTCCACCGTGACCTCCTTGATGCTGCTGGTGAAATCGAGGAAGCGTAGCGTTCCAGCCGCGGAGCGGTCCTCCAGCGTGCACACCAGGCGCCCCTGGCGCGCCACCACGCGGCCCTCCATGGTCATCGAGTCGATCAGGAACGCGCCCTGCTTGGAGATGCGGCATTGAAGCCGGCCCGTGTCGATGTCGATGGCCCCGCCGCTTTCGGCGACCTTCACCGCCTCAGCGGGAGCGGCCGCCGTGCCCCGCGCCAGTTTGAACGCGCCCGAGGCGCTGGGGCCGGCCACGGTGGCGAAGCCGGTCCACTTCATCGAGCCGTCGGGCCAATACGCGAGTGGCCAGTTCTGCAAGGGCAGGGCTTTGCCTTCGGCGGTGGTCAGAGCGAAGGCCTGGTCCTTGCGCACCGTGCCGCGCGGCCAGGGGATTCCCCAACTGACACCGCAGTCGATCGCCGGAGGGCTTCCGCCCAGCCAGCCGGCCGTCACCGCCTCGTTCGCCGCCGTCTGCGCGGCCGCATCCTGCTCTAATGCGGCCGTGGAAACGGTGCTCGCCAGAATTCCGAGCGCATTGCGTCGTGTGATCTTCATGATGCTCACTTCGCGATCAGCCGCACCGGGCCCAACAACCCAGAAGGCAGCGGTTGTAAGTTTGCCGTGTCCTGGTCCTGGAAGCGCTCGCCGTACTTGGCGTTGAGCGCTTTGTAATCCGGCAGCGGACCTTTGGCCATCTCGTTGATGGCCAGGTTGGCCACTACCACGCGGATGGTGTTCTCCCCCGCGTGCAGCAGGCCGCCGACCTCCACCTCGTAGGGCGGACGCCACACCGAGCCGGCTGGTTTGCCGTTCACGGTTACCACCGCGGCTTCGCGCACCGGGCCTTCCAGCATGGCCCGCATGCCGGAGCCGGATCGCCGTTCCTGCGCGGTCACGGGCGTCCCTTCGCCGAAGTTCAGGTAGAGCACGTGCCGGGAACCGACCATCGCCTGGCCGATGGTCACGGTCTTTTCGTAGGTGGCGCGGCCGGAGAAGTATTTCCTCGCCGCGTCCTCGGTCCAGGAGCGCAGTGCGGTCATCGTCAGAGGCTCCGAAGATCCCGCGAACGTGACTTTCCAACCCGAGCTGATGTCGACCGGCGCCGGCACCGGGCCAGCGGGCGCGGGACGGGGTTCCACGTGTTGTTTCGAGAACACCACCACCCGGGATTCGTAAGGCGCGAGATCCAGGCCGATGCGGTTGCCGCCGGCGTCCGTCACCTTGCCCGTGAACGGGTCCCACCAGGCCGCTTCGAGCCCGCTGATGCGGAACGTGGCTTGGCTGTGGACCGGGTGGTTGCTGGTGTTGGCCAGGAAGTAGATGTCGCCCAGTGCCAGCTTGCGGTGAACGAAGCCGATCTCGGGCGCCATGGCGACGTCGGCGGCCAATGCCGCGTGAAGCTGCGCGCCGAGCTTGGTTTCGTCGGTCACCACGTGCCCGCGAGCGCCGGGCGCTTCGAACATCGCGCGCGACCACTCGCGAATCTTGGCCGTCTGGCTTTCGGCTTCCATCAGCCCCGGAGCCAGCGAGGGTGTACGGCGCGTGGCCACCAGCGTTCCGCCCTGGCGGACAAACTCGTCGAGTTTCTGCAGCGTGGCCACGGGAATCCTCTCCACGCCCGGCAGAATCAGGATGCGGTAGGGCACACCCACTCTCGCAATCGCGCCGTCGTCGATGTAATCGAAGTTGTACCCCGCATCGAGGATCTGCGGAATCACGTTGGGACCGAGCAGCCCATCCATGGCCTGGTTGACGGAGTCGCGGCCCAGCGCAAAGCCGGCGTAGGCATCGTCGGTGGGCAGATACAGTGCCACATCGTTGGCCGGCTGTCCTTGCCGCAACAGGAAACTCACGCGCTGGAGATAGGCCGTGATGTCCGGCATGACGAGCCACCACGGATTGTGATCGTTGAACACCGCCGCCGCGTAAAAGTGCCATCCCGGCTCGCCCGCTTCCGGCGGCGAATAGGGAAAGCCGTGCCCTACGAGCTGGTTGACGCCCTGCAGGAAATGCAGGTCGGCCTCGGCCTTCATATCCAGCGGCGTGGCGCGAAACACCGGCGAATCGAGCCAGGTCCAGGTTTCCGAAGAGGTCACCGGACGGCCGTAAAGGTGGCTCGCCGAGGCCGCCCATCGCGTCGCCGTGAAGTGCCGCCACTGCGACCCTTCGCCTTCCGGCAGATCCACCAGCGAACTGCTCGAAAGCGTCACCGGCGGTATCCCGTAGCTCTGCGAACGGAAGCGCGTCCCATGTTGTTTCGCCCATTCGGTCAATGGTGTGAGGTAGTGTTCGTTGGCAAGTTCGGTGAGCGTCTGGCCCCAATCGTGGCGAATGGCCTTGGTCTTGTCGCCGATGTCGCCAGCCAGCGCGGGCAGATAGGGCGTCAGATCGTATCCGCGGCGCTTTTGAAACTCTTGGAGGAAGTCGCCAGTCCAGTCCGCCGCGTAGACTTCCAGGCTGTCGCTGAATATGGCATACGGCGGATATTTGCCCACCGCCTTCAACAGCGGTTCGCCGACGAATTTCAGATGCGTATCGATGGCCGCGCGGTCGTAGTGATCGAGCACCCAGCCCTCGGCGCCCACCGCCGGGCGTTTCACCGCCTGGCGCGTCCGGCTCGAGATGAAGAACAGCACCACGCGCCCCGGGCTCGCTTCGGCCGGCACGCGCACCGCGCCGTTGGCTACCTCCGTGAGGCGGCGAATGCCCTCGGCCGCAAACTGGCGTTGGTCTCCGCGCGCCAGAAATGCGGCGATGAACTTCTCTCCTTCCGCGATGTTCGGCAGCGGCACCGTCGTGGCATTCGCGGGCACGGGCACGCGATCCACCCGCAGCCGCCCGGACGCCAGGGTGATGGGGATGTGCGGGCCGCCGAATGGCCAGCCGCTTCCCAGCGTGAGGTCAAAGCGCAGCCCGAGCTCGTGCGCCTTCTCCGCGGTGAAGCGCAGGTCGTCGAGGAATTCCTCGGACAGATACGGAAAGTTGCGGAAACCGTGCTGGGGATCGTCGAGAGCCAGCGGATAAGTCGGTTGCACCTCGAATCCGCCGATGCCGCCTTCTTTCATGGAGCGCAACTCGCGCTCCAGTTCCGGCTTGGTGACCGCGGGACCGTACCACCACCAGCGCACCATTATGCGAGCATCGTCGGGCGGCTTCGCGAATGAGTTCCGCAAATCCGGCACGGTCGCCGGCGCGACCGGGCCCATAGGGCGCCCCGCCGCCAGCAGGCACACCGCCGCGAATAGGCCAAGAACACCGCACCTGTACACGTTGAGACGCATATCTGTAATGCTATCAGCCTCCGCCGTTTCGAGCTGCAAAATATTTGACTGGGCGCCCGCGCCCGGAGATCATAAAGCATATGCCCCGTTACGCCTACAAACTGCGCATCAAAGAGGATGCGATCGAAGAGTATGAGCGCGAGCACAAGCGCGTATGGCCAGAGCTTCTGGCCAAGTTGAAGAAAGTCGGCATTTCCGATTATTCCATTTTCCGCCGCGGACAGGACCTGACACTGGTTCTGCGCGTGGATGACTTCGACAAGGCTTGCGACGAGCTGGACCGCGACCCCGTGAATCAACGCTGGCAGGTCTTCATGAGCAGGCTCTTCGAACCGGTCCCCGACAAGCAGCCGGACGAGCGCTTCTCCATGCTGAAGGAAGTCTTCTACCTCGAGTAGGGCCGATCCTACGCCGGCGCTGCCAACAGGCTGTCGTTGGGGTAGAAATGGTCGACGTTGTCGGGCGTGATGATCTGGTGCGTGGTGAACATCGCCGGCGGCGCCGCCTTCCGCGCCAGGATGTCCAGCGCCAGGCGCAGCAGACCGTCGCCGTACTTCTCCGGGAAGTAAGCCACTGAGGCGATCAGCCGGGTGTTCGGCAAGCGCAGTTCGGCGCGGGCCTCCGGTTCTGCGTTCTGCCCCACGATGGCGCACTCCTGGGCGCGGCCGGCCTCTTCGAATGCGCGCAGAGCGCCCAGCGCGCTCGGATCGTTTGCGGCGCCCACCAGGATGCGCTTCGATTTGGATTCCCGCAGGTACTTGCGCACGCGTTCCAGAGAGGTCTGAAACTGCCCGTCGCCATCGATCGAAACCGTCCGGCACGCCGCCGGCAGGCGTAGCACCTCGCTGATGCCCGAGGCCAAGCCGCGTATGCGCGCTTTGGGCAGCGATCCCGCCCGCAGCAGCTCGATCAGGAGGATTTCTTCCACCTCTCCGTTCCAGTGTTTCTTGGCCCACCTGCCCAGAAAGTGCCCCCCCATCAGGCCGGCCTGGTAATTGTTGGCGCCGAAGTACGTCGCGCCCGGGTGCGGAATATCGATCGCGATGAAGGGGATATTCGCCTCCAGGTACTTCGAGGCGATGGCCGGCGCAATCAGCTCATCGGTCTGGAACTCGATCACCAGGTCCACCTGTTCGCGGACCAGGTAATCGGCGCTCCGCAGAGCGATCTTGGGCTGATAACGGTTGTCCACCACGATCAGTTCGATATGCTCCCGCTCGGCCGCCCGCGCCAGGCTGAGCCCCACCTCGCGGTCGAATGAGCTGTCCTGGCCCTGCGCCGCATAGCCGATCCGGTACAGCCGCCGCCGGCGCACCTCCGAAGCCAGCCGGTAATGGTTCTCGCCCACCTTGTCCAGGAAGCCGCATTGGTGCAAGGTGTAGAGCAGCCGGAAGCACATGCCTTTGCTGTAGCCGGTCCGGATGACCACGTCCCGCAGGCGCAGCACGTCCCCCGCCGATTGGAACGCTTCGATCACGTGGGAGGCGTGCACCAGAGATTTCACAACGTACCGGCCGTGGTTGGAAGTCTTCACGTGGACCCCTTGCCGACAGTTGTATCAGTTTTGATATGTGAAACACAAGCGCCTTCAGCGCCGGCCCGGCGGCGGTACAATAATCAATCGCATCATGCTACCGAATCCCGCTCTTGGCGTGGTATTTCACTGGCTGGGCGGCCTGGCCGCCGGCAGTTTCTATGTCCCATTCCGCGGCGTGAAGCGTTGGTCATGGGAAACCTATTGGCTGGTCGGCGGCTTCTTTAGCTGGATCATTGCCCCCTGGTTGTTGGCTCTGTCGATGACCAACGACCTGCCCGCGGTCCTTAGCGAGACTTCCGGTTGGACCCTCTTCTGGTGCGTCTTCTGGGGCATGATGTGGGGCTTCGGAGGTCTGACCTTCGGATTGACCATGCGCTACCTCGGCATGTCGCTGGGAATGGCGATCGTGATGGGCCTCTGCGCGGCCTTCGGAACTTTGATGCCGCCCATCTTCGACGGCGTATTCCTCAGCCGCGTGGCGGGCACAGCCTCCGGCCACGCCATCCTGGTGGGCATCGCCGTCTGTCTGATCGGCATCGCTTTCGTGGGCAAGGCCGGCATGTCCAAAGAGAAGGAGATGTCCGCCGCGCAGAAACAGGTCTCCATCAAGGAGTTCAATCTCAAGAAGGGCATCCTGGTGGCCATCTTCTCCGGGGTGATGAGCGCCTGTTTCTCGTATGGCCTGAGGGCCGGCGACCCCATACGAGCGCTCACCCTGAGACATGGAACCTCTACGCTCTGGCAGGGCCTTCCGGTGCTGGTAGTGGTGCTGGTGGGAGGCTTCCTCACGAATTTCGTGTGGTGCGTGGCGCTCAACATCAAGAACCACACCGGTCGCGAGTATTTCAGCGCCGGCCGCGAATCCCCGCGAGTTCCCATGCTCGCCAACTACCTCTTCAGCGCCCTGGCCGGAACCACCTGGTATTTCCAGTTCTTCTTCTACACCATGGGCGAGACGCAGATGGGCTCCTACAAATTCTCCTGCTGGACCCTGCAAATGGCCAGCATCATCATCTTCAGCAGCCTGTGGGGCATCGGGTTGCGCGAGTGGAAGGGCGCCAGCCGCCGCACCCAGGTATGGCTTACGGTGGGCATCTTCGTGCTGGTGGCCTCCACGACAATCGTCGGCTACGGCAACTACCTGGCAGCCCAGCACTAGCGTGTCTACTCCCGCATCCTCGACCGCGAAACTGCGCCGAGCTCTCGGCCTGTGGGACCTCATCCTGTACGGCGTCATCGTGATCCAGCCCACCGCGCCGATGTCGGTCTTCGGCGTCCTGAGTAATCGCGGCCGCGGACACGTCGTCACCGCCATCCTCATCGCCATGGCCGCCATGCTGTTCACCGCCATCAGTTATGGACGGATGGCGCGCGCCTATCCCAGCGCCGGGTCGGCGTTCACTTATGTCGGCCGCGAGATCAACCCCGCACTGGGCTATATCACCGGCTGGAGCATGGTCATGGATTACATGCTCAACCCCATCATCTGCATCGTGTGGGTCAGTCAGCAGGCGCACGTGTTCGCTCCCGCCATACCTTATTGGGCCTGGGCAGTTCTGATGGCGCTGCTATTCACGGGGCTGAACATTCTGGGGATTCGCACGTCGGCCAGAATCAACGCCGGGCTGGCGGCCGGCATGGGCGTGGTGATCGCGATTTTCTTCGTGAGCGCGGCGCGCTTCATCTTCGGACACCCGCACGGCGGCGCCGCATTCTTCACGCGGCCATTCTACGATCCGGCCACCTTCAACGCCGGGGCCGTGCTGGGAGGCACTTCCATCGCCGTGCTCACCTATATTGGCTTCGACGGCATTTCGACCCTCTCGGAGGAGGCCGAGAATCCGCGGCGCAACATCCTGTTGGCGACCGTGCTGACCTGCGTGGCGATCGGCATTCTCTCCGCCTTCGAAGTGTACGCGGCGCAACTGGCATGGCCCGCCTCGCAGCCGTTCCCGGACGAAACCACGGCCTTTGTTTACGCGGCGGGGCGCACCTGGGCGCCGCTCTTCGCGATTGTGGGATTCACCCTGGTGGTGGCGAATTTCGGCTCCGGCATGGGAGCGCAGCTCGGCGCCGCGCGCCTGCTCTTCGGCATGGGACGCAGCAATGCGCTGCCGAAAAGCTTTTTCGGCGCCGTCGAGTCCAAGCGGCGCATTCCGCGCAACAACGTGGTGTTCGTGGGCGTGGCCAGCCTCATCGGCGCCTTCCTGTTGGACTACGACCTGGGCGCGCAGATGCTGAACTTCGGGGCGCTGATCGCGTTCATGGGCGTCAATCTTGCGGCCCTCGTGCGCTATTACGTGCGCGAGAAGGAAAAGCGGCTGCGCAACCTGCTTCCGCCCGTGCTCGGGTTCGCCGTCTGCCTGCTGCTATGGCTGAATCTCAGCCGCACGGCGCAGATCGCCGGCGGCATCTGGATGGCGGTCGGCATCGCCTTCGGCGCCTGGAAGACGCGCGGCTTTCGCGGCGAGCTGGTGAATTTCGAGATCCCGGCCGAGGACGAAGCCTGAGAAGCGGTACCCCAGTCACAATGGAGTGCGCCCTCAGAACGGTTCCCGCCACCGCAAGCCCTCGAACCGCGCATAGTCCCGGTCCGTGGTGATCCATTCGCAGCCGGATTCGATGGCCAGAGCGGCAAACCAGGCATCCTGAACCAAGTTGCCCGATGCCCTGGCGCGCCGGCACACGTCGCGGAAGATTCCCCAGTGGCGGGGGCCGGGTTGGATCGCCTGGCAGTGGGGCTGATCCACCAGCAGATTCGCGAAGGCCAGAGCTTCGTCCAGCGGGGTCGGCGGCACAAAGATGCGCGGGTGCGTTACGATTCTTACCACCGCTCCGAGCACCTGCGGAGACATCCCATAGGCCATCTCACCGCGAACTACGGATTCAAGCCATAGCCGGCATTTCTCGTGGTCGGGTGAGTCCTCCCGGAACGCATGAATCAGCACGTTCACGTCCGGAAGAATCACTTTAGCCCTTCCATGATGTCCAGAAGATCGGCGCTGTTGTTCAAGTACACGCCGGGCAGCAGCCCCTTCCCTCCCCTGAAGACGGGGATCGCCACTTTCGGGCTTCGCCGGCCCGGCTTCGCGTGGGCCAACTCCAGGCGCAGACCTTTCTCGATGAGCGCGGTAAGGGTTTCGCCGCGGCGTTGCGCCTCCCGGCGTGCCTGGTCCAGCAGAGCGTCATCGAGGCGTACGGTAGTCCGCATATGTCTAGACATATCAATGTGTATGTCTATATGTCAAGGCGGTGCTCCGTCCCTATTGCGTTTTTCACGCAAATCTGATAATCTCGATCAAGTAAGACCAGATTATGCACTCGGAGTTCGACCACCAGTACGACCGCACCGTCCGCGAGGAGATCGAGGTCTTCCGCCGCAAGGCCGAGGCCTTCCTCGCCGGCGAAATCCCCGAGGACGAGTTCCGCCCGTTCCGGCTCAAGCACGGCGTCTACGGGCAGCGGCAACCGGGAGTGCAAATGGTGCGCTGCAAGATCCCGGGCGGCGTGGCCACTTCCCGGCAACTGGAACAGTTCGCGCGCATAGCGGACGAGTTCGGCGGTGGCCGCGGCCATCTCACCACGCGGCAGAACATCCAGTACCACTTCGTGCCGCTGGTCGGCGTTTCCAGTCTCATGCACCTGCTGGCGGACGTGGGGCTGACCAATCGCGAGGCCTGCTATAACACCGTGCGCAACGTCACGGCCTGCCCCTGGAGCGGCATCGCCCGCGACGAAGTTTTCGACGTGCGCCCCTACGCGCGGAAAGTGGCGTATGCCTTTTTGCGCAAGGACCTCACCGGCAATCTGCCGCGCAAATTCAAGATCGCCTTCGATGGCTGCGCCGGGCAGGATTGCATAGCGAGCGCCATCAACGATATCGGCCTGCGCGCGGTGGTCCGCGACGGCGGGCGCGGATTCCGCATGGTCATCGGCGGCGGCCTGGGACCGCTGCCCACCGAGGCGCAACTGCTGGACGAGTTTGTCCCCGAGGAGCGGCTGCTGAACCGCTGCGAGGCCATCGTCCGGGTGTTCAACCAGTACGGCAACCGAGCAAACAAGAACAAGGCCCGCATGAAGTTCGTCCTGCGCGAGCGCGGCATAGAGTGGCTTAAGGAGCACATCGAAATAGAGTACGCGGACATCCTGGCCAACGGCGGCATCGCCTGGCCGGACAGGGTGCCGGAAGGCTTCGGCGGCTACCAGTCGGAGCCCCAGCCGCTGGGTGATGGCGCGCTGCTGCCGGTACTGAACGCGGGCCGCACGGGCGACCCGGAATACGACGCGTGGGTCGAGACCAACGTGGAGCATCAGAAGCAAACCGGCTACGCCGCGGTGACCGTGCGCGTGGACCAGGGCAACCTCACCGGCGTCCAGATGCGCGGCCTCGCGCGGATCTCCGCCACAGCCGGCGACGGGCTGGTGCGCGTCGCCATCCAACAGAACCTGCTGCTGGCTTTCATTCCGTTGGGCCGCCTGCCGCGCGTGTATGCGGCGCTGCGCGAGCTTGGTCTGGCGGAGGCCGGCGCGGGGCGCATCGAAGACGTGGTCACTTGCCCGGGCGCGTACACGTGCAATCTGGGGCTGACCAAGACCATGAACCTGGGAGCGGCGCTCCAAACCGCAGTGCGCGCGTACGACGATCCCCAGGTCAAGCGCCTTTCCATCAAAGCCAGCGGGTGCCCCAACGCCTGCGGCCACCACTGGATTGCGGACCTCGGTTTCTACGGCAACGCGCGCAAGATCGGCGGCAAGGAAGTGCCCTACTACCAAATGCTGCTGGGCGGCGGTTACGACGAGCAGGGGCTGATGCGCTTCGGCCTGGCCGTGCAGTCGATTCCCGCGCGCCTCGCGCCGGAGGCGGTGTCACGGGTGCTGGACCACTTCATCGCCAACCGCCAGCCGGGCGAGAGTTTCCGCCAGTACGTGATGCGCCACAAGGTGGAGACCTTCCGCGAGCTGACCAGCGACCTGGCCAAGCCCGCCGAGTTGTTCCCCGAAATCTACCAGGATTGGGGCGACGATGAGGCTTACTCGCTGAAGCTGGGCCGCGGCGAGTGCGCGGTATAGGCAGCCGCTCTGGTATCGTGCTTTTAGATGCACACAATTGAGCGCGTACTGATCAGTGTCACAGACAAAACCGGAGCCGTCGAATTCGCCCGTGAGCTGAGCGGCATGGGGATCGAGATCGTCTCCACCGGCGGAACCGCGCGCCTGCTCCGCGAGGCGGGCATCCCTGTCAAGGACGTCGCCGAGGTCACCGGCTTCCCCGAGATGCTCGACGGGCGCGTCAAAACCCTGCACCCGAAGATTGCAGGCGGAATCCTCGCCATCCGTTCCAATCCCGCGCATCGCCGCGCCCTCGAAGAGCATGGGATCGCGCTCATAGATATGGTGGTGGTCAATCTCTACCGCTTCGAAGACGTCGCGGCGAAAGCGGACGCGCGGCTCGAAGATCTCATCGAGAACATCGATATCGGCGGGCCTACTATGATCCGGGCGGCGGCCAAGAATTACCAGGATGTCGCCGTGGTGGTGTCGCCGGCGGATTATGGCGCCGTCATCGAGGAGA
This sequence comes from Bryobacterales bacterium, assembly GCA_003170915.1. Taxonomy (GTDB): domain Bacteria; phylum Acidobacteriota; class Terriglobia; order Bryobacterales; family Bryobacteraceae; genus Fen-178. The sequence continues at coordinate 14,724 of PMYB01000138.1, forward strand.
TGCGGAAGTTGGGCGGCGGCCTCGCGCTCGAGACCAGGTGGCGCCTCGCGAAGAAGGCCTTTCGCACCACCGCGGATTACGATGCCGCCATCGGCGCGCGCCTGGAAAAGGTGGATTCCGCCAGCCCATTGCCGCGCGATCTGAGCCTGCGCGCGCCCAAGCTGATGGACCTGCGATACGGCGAAAATCCGCACCAGGCGGCAGCGCTCTACGGAACTCGCGGCCAGGGCATCGCGGGGGCGGAGCAGTTGCATGGCAAGGAACTTTCGTACAACAACCTGGTGGATCTGGACGCGGCGTGGCAACTGGCGAGCGAGTTTTCGTTGCCGGCCGCGGCCATCGTCAAGCACACCAATCCGTGCGGGTGCGCGGAGCAGGGCTCGCTGGCGGAGGCCTACCGCAAGGCCTTCGAGTGCGATCCGCTCTCCGCTTACGGCGGGGTGATCGGCTTCAATCGCGCGGTGGATGAAGAGACCGCGCGCGAAGTGGCCAAGACCTTCATCGAGGCGATTGCCGCGCCGGATTACTCGGCGGAAGCGCTGGCGGTGTTGCGGACCAAGAAGAATCTGCGCCTGATGCGCGCGGCGCCGGGATCGAATTCGCTGGTGGTGAAGTCCATCTCCGGCGGGTTTCTGGCGCAGACCGTCGATGATGCCAAACTGGATCGCGCGGCGGTCGCGGTGAAGACCGCGCGCCCGCCTTCCCTCGAGGAGTGGCAGGCGCTGGAATTCGCCTGGAAGGTGGCCAAGCACGTGAAATCGAACGCCATCGTCTACGCGCGGGCGGGACAGGCGGTGGGGGTGGGCGCGGGCCAGATGAGCCGCGTGGATTCGGTCAAGATCGGCGCCATGAAGGCGGTGCTGCCGCTGGCGGGCACGGTGGTGGCATCGGATGCCTTCTTTCCCTTTCCCGATGGAGTGGAGGAAGCGGTCGCACACGGCGCCACGGCGTTCATCCAGCCGGGCGGGTCCGTGCGCGATGAGGAAGTGATTGCGGCGGCCGACCGGTTGGGCGTGGCCATGGTGTTTACGGGGGTGCGGCATTTCCGCCATTGACGAACAGTTCATGCGGGAGGCGTTGCGCCTGGCGCGCGAAGGCGCGGACGCGGGCGAAGTGCCGGTGGGCGCGGTGGTCGCCATGGCCGGCGAAATCGTGGGCCGCGGATGGAACTCGCCGGTGGCCCGCAACGACCCCACGGCGCACGCCGAGATCCTGGCCTTGCGCGAAGCGGCGGAGCGCATGGGGAACTACCGGTTGGAAGGCGCTACGCTCTATTGCACGCTGGAGCCGTGCGCTATGTGCGCCGGAGCGCTGGTGGCGGCGCGCGTGGCCCGCCTGGTATTCGGCGCCCGCGACCTGCGCTTCGGCGGCGTGCGCAGCAAATTCCAGATCGCCGATTCCGACCTGCTCAACCATCGCGTCGAGGTGGTCGAGAACGTGCTCGCGGTGGAATGCGTGGAACTGCTGCGGGAGTTCTTTGAGAAACGCAGGTAGCTACCGGGCCGCGCGCGCCACGGTGTGGATGCTGATTTCCACCTTGTCGCTCACGCGCAGGAACAAAGTGCTGGGGTTCTTCATGCCCCATTGCACATAGGGCACGTTGAATGCGATAGCAGCGCTGTACTGCCCGCCGGCGGCTTCCACTTCCACCGGCAGCGTGATGTCGTGCTCGGCGCCGTGTATGGAGAACATGCCGTGCAGTGCCACCTTGGACGCGCCCTGCGGCACCACCTTGCCTTCCACGCGGTCGGGGCGGAAGACGATTTCGGGATAGCGGCCGCTCTCGAGAACGTTGTTGTGCATGTTCCGGTCGCGCGCGCCGCTGCCGCTCGCGCCGCTCGCGGCGTCCACCACCAACTCGCCCGAGGCCTTGCCGGTGGCGGCGTCGAAACGGAGGTTGCCGCGTTTCAGCAGGAAGCTTCCGTGAACCGTGTGCAGCACATCGGCCAGCGTGAATTCCACCTTGGTTTGCGAGGGATCGATCTGAAGGACCGTGTCCTCGGCGGGAATCGAGGACGCCGCCGCCAGCATTGCGGCGCACGCCAGATGCACTGGCTTCATCATAGGGTCAACATGCGCCAGCCGAGGGCCAGGCCATTGGTCAAAGAATCGAACGGTGAAAGCTCGCCCACCTGCATGGCGAGCATGCGGGCGAAAAGGCGCGGATGCCCCTCGAACGCGCGCATGGCGCGGTGGCGCAGGCGGCCGCGGCCGCCCAGCAGCAGCATGAGGTCCGCCATGAACTCCGGGCGCTTGCCGATGCGCCGGTGCTCGGCCTGGTAGAGCGCAAGGTCGGCCGCTTCCAGCGCGCCGGCCAGGGCGACGGCCTGCTGGAAGAGCAGGCAGAGACCTTCGCCGGTGATGGCGTCCACCGAGCCGGAAGCGTCGCCCACCAGCGCCACGCGCCCGCGGCAGACTGATTTGAGGCGGCGCGATGCGGAGACGCCGCCGCGCTCCAGCGTGGTCGATGCCGCGGAGCGCAGCCGCCGGGCGGCTTCGGGAAAGTGCGGCGGCGCGTCATCCAGGCGCAGATGGGGATTGCGCGAAATCAGGACCACGCACACTTCTCGCGCGCCCACCGGAGTGATATAAAGCTGGCAGCCATCGCTCCAGTGGATCTCCATGAACTCGCTCCAGGGTGCGATGCGATAGTGGCGGCGGAAGGCGAAGCGGCGGCTGTCGCGCTCGCAGGCGTCCAGGCCGGCCCATCGGCGCACCGGAGACTGGCCGCCGTCGGCGCCGACGATCCAGCGCGCGCCAACCAGTTGGCCGTCGGCGATCACGCCTTCCCCGGTGATGCCGGTGACGCGCGCGCCCCATGCCATCCGCACGCCGGCCTCGGCGGCGCGATCCACCATCATGCCGTGCAGGGTGGTGCGGCGCAGGCCCAACCCGTGGCCCTTGGGGAACCGGGCCTCGACCGAAGCGCCGCCCTCGCAAAAGCGAATGCCCCGGAACGGCCGCGCGCCGGCGGCGTCGAGATCGATGCCCAGCGATTGGGCGGCGGCCAGGCCATCCGGCATGATGCCTTCGCCGCAGGCCTTATCGATGGGCGGGATGGAACAGTCCGCCAGAGTCGCGTCAAAGCCGCGCTGGCGTGCGGCGATAGCGGCTGCCAGGCCCGCGGGGCCGCCGCCGATCACGAATACGTCCGTGGAACGAGGGAGCGTCATGTCGTCAAACGTTGACTGCGCGGCGCGCCAGTCCCATGGCTTCCGCCCAGAAGCCGGTCGAGTTGTGGGCCAGGTCGACCACCTCGCGGATGGCTGCCACGAATTCTTCTAGCTGCCCTTCCGTAGCCACCAGCGGCGGCGCCACTTTCAGCACCATGAAGTTGTTGCCGCAGATCTGGGTGAGAATGTTCTTGTCGCGGAACAGGCGCATGACCAGCACCTGGCCGAACATGGCCGGATGAATGTGCCGGAAAGTCTCGAACGCCAGGCGCAGGCGAAGCTGGCGCGGCGCGGTGAATTCAATTCCGGAAAGCATGCCAGCGCCGCGCACGGATTTCACCATCTCGTACGGCGCCAGCGCATCTGAGAGGCGGCGCCGCAGTTCCGCGCCGAGCGTGGCGGCACGCTCGCCGAGCGATTCCCGCTCGAGCACGTCGAGGGTCGCGAGCCCCGCGCGCATGGCCAAAGCGTTCTCTCCGAACGTGGAGGCGTGGACGATGGCGCGCTTCAGCGAGCTGAAGACGGAGTCCGAAACGGCCGCCGACATCAGCACCGCGCCCACCGGCACGAGGCCGCCGCTGAGCGCCTTGGCAAGCACCACCATGTCGGGATCGAGGCCGAAGCCGTGCGCGGCCAGGAAAGTTCCGGTGCGGCACATTCCGGTTTGCACCTCATCCAGCACGAACAGCGTTCCGTAGCGGCGGCACAACGCCTGCGCTGTTTGAAGATACTCCGGCGCGGGCACCCGGATTCCGCCTTCCGCCTGGATCGGCTCCACGATGAAGGCCGCGAACTTCTTGGTGGCGAGTTGTTTCTCGAGGGCGTCGACGTCGAGGAAAGGGACGGCTTCCGTGCCCGGGAGCAGGGGGCCGAAGCCTTCCCGCCAGAATTGATCGCTCATCAGCGAAAGCGCCCCGCAGGTGAGCCCGTGAAACGCGCCTTCGGCATACAGCAGGCCGGCGCGCCCGGTGGCGGCGCGCGAGAACTTGATGACGGTTTCGACGCCCTCGCTGCCCGAACTGGTGAAAAACACGCGCTTCAAACGGCCGCCGGCGCGCGCCGCCAGGCGCTCCGCCAGTTCCGCCGCCAGCCCGGGCACGTGGCTTTGCAGCATGGCCGGCCCCTCGCGGTCCAGTTCTTCCTTGAGCGCGGCGATAATGGCCGGATGGTTGTGCCCGATGTTATGCACGCAATAGCCGGAGAGGAAATCGAGAATGCGCCGTCCGTCCGCGGTGAAGAGTTCGCTGCCCGAACAGCGCTCGTAGCTCACATTCATCTGCAACAGGTTGAGCAGCCGAACCCATTGCGGATTCACATATTGGGCGTACAAAGAGTCGATCGACGGAGCGGCTGTCATGGCTGGCAATTGAGACGCTTCGAATCCGCGGCACGTTTCGCGAATTATGCTTTCAGAGCCGCGACCCTCAGGGAGCGGTGGATCCGCCGGTGGATTCACGCACGATGAGGGTAGGCTCGATGATCACCGTGCGAGGCTGCCGGCGCCGCTTCGAGCCAATGGACTTCACCAGGATTTCGGCGGCCTGCTGTCCGATGGTGGCGCTGCCCTGGTCTATGGTGGAGAGCGGCACGCGCAGCAGGTCCGAATAGTGCACGTTGCCGGCACCGATGACCTTGATCTCCCCGGGGATGCCGACGCCCGCCTCCAGGATGGCCTTCATGGCGCCGGCGGCGGTGGGGTCGTTGTAGCCGAAGATGCCATCCGGGCGCGGATCGAGCGCCAGCAGACGGCGCGCGGCTTCGTAGCCGGTGGCATCGTCCTTGGCGTGATCCACGTACGAATCGGGGATTGTCAGACCGGCCTCGGCCAGCGCCTCGCGATAGCCTTTCAGGCGGCCCACTCCCGGTGTCAGCGGCGGCCCGGCGATGTGGGCGATCCGACGGCAACCCCGTTCGATGAGGTGCGTGGTGGCGAGACGGCCGATGGCTTCATCGTCGGCGCCGACATAGGGCGCGCGCACATCGGCGAACCGCCGGTCGATCAGAACATACGGCACGCCGCGCGCTTCGATGCGCTCAAAAACGTCGACCCAGGAAGGCGGCTGCGCGGAAGCCAGGATCAGCCCATCCACCTGCCGCGCCAGGAGGCGGTCGACTTCGCTCGATTCGAAGGCGCAATCCTCTTCCGAATTGCAGATCACCACGTCATAACCGAGCGGGCGAATGGCCGCGGAGACGCCCTTGGCGATTTCCGCGAAGAAGGAGTGCATCAGGTCGGGAACAATGAGCCCGATCATGAAGGTGCGGCGCGCGGCCAGGCTGCGGGCCACCCAGTTGGGTTGATAGTTGAGTTCTTTAATGCGGGCCAGCACGCGTTTGCGCGTTTCCGGTCCGACATCGGCGCACGCGCGGACCACCTTCGAGACGGTCATGACGGACACATTGAGGTCGCGCGCGATATCTTTCAGGCGAACAGGAGGCTTAGTAGGAGTCGGCATGATTATGCGCGGCGCCCGGCGGCGTCGGATCTGGCAATCATCGCAACCAGAACGCGAGTATAACAAGTTGCGCGGGCGGGTGTGCTCCGCAAGCTCAAGGCTGCGGCGCCGGCATGGCCTTCACGTTCCAGCCATCCACCTCCACAACCGGCGCGGCCCTGCCAAGATCGCTGGCGCGATACGTGGCCGCGACCTGGCGGCTTTCTCCGGGCAGCAGCGCGAAGTAATTGTCCTCCCAAAGAACCGGCAGCACCTCGTCGCCATCGGGGCCTTTCTTCAACTTCAGATGCACCGCGAAGGCGATGGTCTTACCCGGATTGGCTACCGTGACCGTGGTGACGCGATCGGTTCCCCGCTCTTCGGTCCGTGAGGCCGCCTTCAGATCCACCGGCGGCAGGCTGTTGAGGGCGGTGTAATCGGCGAACGTTTTGGTAGGAGTGTAGTACCACGTGGACTTATCCCAATCCAGCGTTTCGGGCTTGGTCGAGAGCCAGTAGAAGTTCCTGCCGGCCGGGGCGCCGGACCCGTCCTCGAGCACCAGGCTTACAAAATAGGTGGAGCTGAGGCCGGCGATTTCCGGCAAGGTGAACACGCGCGTGCTGCTGTCTTCGGCGACATCGACCTTGGCCTCGCGGGAGAACTTTTCGGCCATGTCGAGGTTGTATACCCTGGCTACCACCTTCATGTTCGCGAAGGGCTGGTAATAGGAGTTGACCACCACCACCGAACGGTCGTCGTAGGAATACTGGACGTGCAGCGGCTCGCAAGCCTTCTTGGCGCCGAAGTACGATCCACCGGGGCGAAGGTACCAGTCGTAAAGGTGCCAGATGACGCTGGGCCAGGCGTTGTTCAGCATCCACTGGATCACGCCGGTCGCGGTGTACTTGTTGCGGCCGAAGGCCTCGAACATCGCGCGGTGGCCCTCATAGGCCATCACCTGCGCTTTGCGGGCGTAGTCCTCGAGCGATGTCGCCGCGCCATAACGCGCGTTGAGGGCCTCGGTGAATACGTGAATGTCCTGAAACGCCCCGCCGCCGGCGTGGTAGTTCCACCAGGAGTCGATGGGCCAGAGATGATCTTCCGGCAGCATACGGCGCAGGCTTTCGATGGGAGGCGGCGCCGGCCCGGGACTGGTTTCGGTGTTGAAGCCGTGAGCTCCGCCGCGCGTCGAGTCCAGCAGCCAGTAGGCAGGCGCCACGTACTCGTAGGGTCCGGTCATCTTGACGCCGGTCGGACCGGTGAGGGCAGTCGGCTTCGCCGTGGCGGAGGACTGGTAGGGGTTGGGCCACTCGGTTTCCTTAATGATGTCGAGGTACAGCTTCTCGATGTTGGGCGGCGGCGGGTTGTCGCTGCCGTAGAGCCAGTCGAAGACCGCCGGATGGCGCGCGAGACGCCGGAGTTGATCGCGCAGAGACTCGGCGGCGACGGTCTCGTCTTCCTGGTCCCACTGCCGCCACTGCTCCCAGTGGTCACAGCAGCACCAGCCGGCCATAACCAGGATGCCGTAGCGGTCGCACAACTCCAGGAAGTGGTCGTCTTCCAGCTTGCCTTCGAANNGCGCAGGAGCATGTCGAACGTGTAGCCGGCGCCGCGTATGAGAATGTTCTTGCCGTTGATGTGGAACAGGCGATGGCCTTGGGCGTCGATTTCGGAGGTGACTTCGCGGACGCCGAAATCGATGTGGCTCGAATCGGAGACGCGGCCGTTCACCTCGAACTGCACATCGAGCGGATAGAGATTCTGCGGGCCGGCCTGCGCGGGCCACCACAGCCGCGGGTGCGCCAGTTTGAGTTGCGGGAATTTCTCCGGCGTGAAGCGCACCACGCGCGTCTCGCCCGGTGAGAGCCGCACGGGCTGGGAGAACTCGAGGCCTTCGATCTTGCCTTTCAGCACGCCATCCACCGCCCGATTGGCTTCGTTCTTCAACTCGGCCTTCACGGTGAGCTGGGCGACATCGTTGGCGGGCAAATTGAGGCGCGTCGCGACTGTCGGGAAGCGCACGGCCACTGGACCGGTCGCGGTGACATAGACATCGCGCCACAAGCCCATGTTCTTGTCGGGTGGCTGTGGGTTCCAATCGACAAAAGTGATGGCGAGATCGTGCGGCAAGGACGGGAAGACCTCGATGGCCAGCGAGTTGGTGTCGCCGGGCTTGGCCGCGGCGGTCACGTCGAACTCGAACAGCCGCCAGGCGCCCGCCATTTTATCGGCGGAGGCGATCTGGCGGCCGTTGAGCCAGACGTTGGCGCGGAAATTGATGCCGTCGAAACAAAGCCAAACCGTTTTGCCCTGGTAGCCGGCGGATAGTTTGAAATCGGTGCGGTACCACCAGGAGTGACGGAAGGGGCTCTCCGGCGGCATGGGCAGATTGGAGAAGTTCATGGCAATGGGGTACGACGTGCCGGAGATGGACCGCAAGTTCATGCCGAAGTAAGGGTCGGGGTAGACATGGCTCTCGACGAGCGCGTTTAGGACCGTGGAGGGAAGGGTGGCGCGATACCATCCGCGCGGCTGAAACGCCGGGGTGGAAAGGGTGGCACCGGTCTCGCGCACCTCGGCCGAAGACTGAATGGCCCAGCCCTGGCGCAGCAGCATCTTGGGCACGGCATCGGATTCCGGCGGAGCACCCGTGACCACATTGACGACGAACAAGAGCAGCGCGGTTCGGATCATGAATCGATGGTACGCCAGCGTTGGGCGGGTCGGCTGGGGGTTGCGGTTGCGGAACAAAGCCAATTTCACCGCAGAGACACAGAGACGCCGAGAAAAGCAATATTTGGAGAAGAGTTTGTAGGGATAAGGACTCGTGTGTGGATGGAGGATGAATGCCGCTGGCGGGGATTTAGAGAGCGCGGAGACAGCAGAGATCGCAGAGATAAGATCTGCTGTTGAAGACACTTCGGATGTGGGAAAAGGACCTGATCGGGAATCGTTGCGGCGGCCGGGGCCTGAGGGCGAGCCCTCCGGACTTATCGCCGTGCGTATCCGGCCGCCAATGATTTGAGCCGCATCTTCGAAGTAGGAGGAAACAGGCTGGATGGCCTTTCTTGTATACGTTCGATTCGATGCTCGACTCTCTGATATCCGATGGGACACTTTCCACCGGGTGTGATAGGACCAGTCCTAAGATCTCCCCGCCGGAATCCTCTGTCAGGGATTGCCGTACGGCCGTTAACGGGCCTACGAGAAGTTCAGTACCACCTTAGTTGCAACGCTTGCTGGCCAGCAAGAAAACCGTTGGGCCTGCGCTATGGCGGCGCAAGCCGCTTTCCAATTTCAGGGTAGCAGACGGGTGTCAAGCCGGCGCGGGATCAAGGGGGTTCAGATCGCTGTAAGTGACTGACAGGAAGCGGAGAAAAGATTTTTACTTTCGGCGTGACTGATTTTTGAGACTCGCGTCGGCCAGTTGCTGGTGGTCGAAATCAAAAAGGACACGGTGGAAAGAGAAGTCATAGGCCAAGTCTATGATTATTATGGGGCACTGAAACAGGAGTTCCCACTACGGTTCGTCGAACTGATGGTCATTGCGGGCTTTGTGCCTCCAGAAAGGCGGATGGCACTGGATCACCTGCACATTGGATGGCGAGAGATTCCGATGCGGCAATTTCGCGCCGTCGCTCGTGCGGTCGGCTATGCCATCGAGTCCGGGAGATCCCTGCACGGGGCTGGCGACATCGAAGATTTCGGGGCGGTGGAAGTCGATTACGGAGGGGGTGATGACTTTTGCGACCCCGGAAAATGGTTGGCGGTCATAACGGATGTCGATGAGGAGCAGCTTGTTGTTCGGTATTTCTACGACGACGCCGAGCCCGAAATGGTGACTTTGGTTCAGGACAGTGAGGGGAATTGGCGGGATGCCGACAACGATGTTCCGGTGACGATCAACTTTCAACCGTCGCCTGAGGAGATCAAAGTCCTTAAGCGCAGAGTTGAATCTCTAGCGCCGTGAGGCCGCGGAACGGGGTCAGGGCAAACCGGGTACAGGCACGAAGTTTCGCAAAGGCGGCGAAATTCGAGCCAGTCCCCGCTTTGCAGCTTGTTCCGATACCCGACGATATTTGCGGCGCACGGCACTCGAACGAAACCGGCCGCTCAGACGCGCGCGCACAGCAGGTGGCCCGCCCGGCCCCGGATCGACAGGCCGTCGGTGCGGCCGCGGAAGTAGCGCGAGTTGATTTCGGCGGCATCCAGATCTTCCAGATGGCGAAATCCCAACTGGCGGACTTGCGCGGCCAGCGCGGCGGGGTCGAAGAAGAGCTGGAAAGGCTCACCCGCCGCAGCCACGCGGCTGGCCAGGGTATCCAGCGCGAGTTGCTCCAGGTGGCTGAGCGCGGATCTCGCTACCGCGTAATCGAACACCACACCGCTCGCCGGCGGCAGACCGGCGATGAATGACATAGTAGCCAGGAACGCGCCCTCGGTGAGATAGGGAACCACGCCCAGCCAGGAGAAGAACGCCGGCTCCCCCGCGCGGAAACCGGCGGACAGAAGTGTGTCGGCCAGCGACTGGCGTTCGAAGTTCACCGCGACGAAAACGGTTTGCGCGGGAATCTCGATTCCGGCGGCCCGCAGACGGCCGCGCTTCCACTCCTCGGTGGCGGGGTGATCCACCTCAAACACCCGTAGGCCGAGCGCGCCATGCGGATTGCGATACGCGAACGTATCGAGGCCGGCGCCCAGCACCACGTACTGGCGGACGCCACGCGCGACGGCACGCGCCAGCTCATCTTCGGCGAAGCGGCTGCGTGCCGCCATGAACGCGCGCAGGGAAGGCGACGAGGCCTCCGATGCCGCCTTCGCGGCGGCTTCCGCTCCGACCACGGCCAGCGCCAGCGGGTCCTCGAAAACCGGCGGGCGATCCAGAATCTGATGCGCCGCGCGCCGGGCGGCTGCGCGAATTGCGGTACGGCTGGCCCCGTTTTCGTGCATGTTCCCGGTGCCGTTCAGCCCTTCATGGCCCAGCGAACCATCTCCGCCAGCCGTGGCGGTTTGCCTTGCATCAGGATGGCCACTCGGAAGATGCGGGAAGCGGCCCATACGGTTGCGGCCGCGAAGGCCAGGACGTCCACCAAGCCCACCCACGGTTGCCACGCGGGAACGCCGTCGGGCATGGCCTGGCGCAGCAGCATGAGGATCGGCGTAAAGGGCGGGACGAGCGACATCACCGTGGCCAGCGTACCGTGGGGCTGCCGCAGCACGGTCACCAGCATGAACATGGGAATGAGGCAGGGCATGAGGAGCACGATGGCCAGATTCTGCGCGTCCTGCGGGGTGCTGCAGCACGCCCCCAGCGCCGCGGCGAAGGCGCAGAGCATGACCACGTCGGCCAGCAGGTAGACGTAGAACCAGGGGATGATAGTGAGCGGCAACAGGCCGGCGATTCCCAGGGCGTTCACCGCCAACGTGCCGGCCAGCACGTACAACACGGAACTGGTCACGGAGACCCCCACCGCACCCACCACTTTGCCGGTCATGAGCTCGAATGGGGTGGCCGCGCCCAGCAGCGTCTCCACAATGCGCTGGCTCTTATCCTGCGTGACGTTTTGCAGCATGGGCGCCGAGCCGACCATGACGATCATGGCGAGAATCATGGCCACCGCGAAAGGCACGAAGAAGCCTTCCAACTCGCTGCGTTTGCGCGCTTCATGCACTTCGCCGGTTTTTTCGTCGCGCTCCACCAGGCTGAGCCCGTCGATGGGAACCGAGGCGGTCAGGCCCTTATTGCGGTCGATGTCGATGCCGAGCTGCGCCAAGCGCGCCAGGCGTACGCCGTCGTTGATGGGGCCGTTGAGCCAGTTGCGCATCTCGTCGATGCCGCCGGCGTTGGTGTAATAAGAGACGCGGGCGGTGGGATCGTCGGCAGGGCCGGGCGGGCGCAACGCATCCTTGCCGATTTCGAGAAACGCGACGAGTTGCTTGCGGCGGACGCGGCCGGAGAGCGCGAGCAACTGATCCTTGGAGTTGGCGGCCGGCGCGATCACCTCGAAAACGTAGCGGGGCGCGATCTGCTGGTGCGTCTTCTTGTCGAAGAGCTCGCGGCCGTTCTTCTCTCGAGCGGCGCTCACCAGAGCGCCGGCCACGACTCCGGTGTGATCGACGATGGCGACGCGGCGGTCCTTCAAATCCGGTTGGCCCTTGAACAACGTCATGGCGATGGATCCGCCGCCAAACAGCATGGGGGCGACCACCAGGCCGAAGACAAACGCTTTGGTGCGCACGGTGGCGATGTAGTCGCGTTTGGCAATGGTGCGGATCTTATGCATTCGCATGGTTGGCCTCCTCGGCCGCGGGGCCGGCAATGCGCATGAAGATGTCGTGCAGGGAGGGCTTCATGAGGGAGAAACTGGTCACGCGAGCCTGCGCCACCAGGGCGCGCAGAACTTCCTGCGGGTCCGCGCTGCGCGCCAGCCGCAGCTCCTGCACCTGGCCCAGGTCGCGGATCTGGTCGACACCGGGAAGCTGCTGCACGGCCGCGAAGCCGCCGCTGGCGGTGACCCGAATGGTGTCCTCGCCGTACCGATCCTGAATGGAGCCGATGGTGCCGTCCAAGACCTTCCTGCCGCGGAAGATCATGAAGATGTAGTCGCACAGGGTTTCCGCCAAGTGCATATCGTGGGTGCTGAGGATGACCGTAACGCCGTGCCGGCGGAGATCCAGAATAGCGGAGCGGATGGCCTCCGCGCTCACCGGGTCGAGGCCGCTGAAGGGTTCGTCCAGGAGGAGAAGCTTCGGCTCGGGGATCACGGTGGCGATGAACTGAACCTTTTGGCTCATGCCCCGGCTAAGCGTTTCGACCTTATCGGAGGCGCGGCCCGCCAGGTCCAGTCTCTGAAGCCAGCGCGCGACTTCGGTTTTGACGCCGCGGCCGGAGCGCAGCTCGCCGTAGAATTCGAGCAGCGCCTGGACCGTCATTCTCTGGTAAAGGCCGCGCTCTTCGGGAAGGTACCCGATGAGGTCCGTGCTGTTTTCCGGCCGGCCATCTCCGAAGAGACGGATCTCGCCGCGATCGGGATAGAAGATGTTCACGATCATGCGCATCGTGGTGGTTTTGCCCGAGCCGTTGGGCCCGATAAACCCGTAGATCGAACCCTGGGGCACGGTGAGCGAGAGGTCGTCTACCGCGGTCACACTCCCGAAGGTTCTGGTTACGTGCGAGATCTGTACGGCGTCCATTCGCTGGAATGGTAACAAATGGAGGCCACGGAGTCCCAAAACTGAGGAAAAGTATTTTTGGGAATACTATGACCCAGCGAGTGCGAACTGTACTTCCGGCGAGCCCGATGTTCCTGCATACTCGACGCATGACATGCATTGGGGGGTTATACGTTCTGCCGGCGGGCGCGATCTTGCGGCACATCGTCCGGATCGAGTACCGATACATGCGCATGCAGAGGCGGAAGCGACGAGATGAGCGGACCGCTCGATTATTACGAGGTACTACAGATCAACCGGAATGCGGACACTGAGACGGTGCGACGTGTGTACCGGTTCATGGCTGCACGGTTTCATCCCGACAATCGGAAGACCGGAGACGTCGAGCGCTTCCTCCTGCTCCGGCAGGCGTATGAAGTGCTGTCGGACCCGGAGCGGCGGGAGCAGTACGACGCGAAGAGTGCCGCGGCCGACAGCGAGCCGCTCGATGTTTTCGAACTTCAGGATTTCATCGATGGGGCCGAGGGCGAGATCAACCGCCGGCTGGGCGTGCTCTCGATTCTGTACTACCGGCGCCGCAGGAACGAAGCGCGGCCTTGCCTGTCTCTGCGCGACCTGGAAAGACGCATAGCTCTGCCGCGGGAGTACCTGGATTTTACGTTGTGGTACCTGCGCGCGAAGGGGTATGTGAAGGCGGAGGACAATTCGGACTTCAGTCTCACGGCGGCGGGCGTGGACTATCTGGGATCGGCATCCAGCCATAACCAGATTGCGCGCGAACTGATGTGGCCGCGAGCGGCATCCGCCGGTCCCACGTATCGGCAGGAATATCGGCAGGTGAGTGAGGGTGTGGCAGCTTGAAGGGCTAACGCCGGCGCCGCGCCACGGGCCAGCAGCCTATAATGGGAGTTGAACTCGAGGAAGAGGAACCATTCAGTATTACAGCGCTCAGGACCTGGCCCGTTCGTTTCGCACGGTGCGCAACAACACCATCAGGATTGCCGAAGAGATTCCCGAGGAACATTACGGCTTCCGGGCGGCGCCGGAGAGCCGCAGCGTGGCCGAGACGCTGGCTCACATCGCCGCCGCACCACGCTGGCCCAAAAGTATGCACACCCAGCGCATCACGCATCCCGAATTCGCGACCTTCCGGGCTGGTCACGAAGAACTGACGAAATACCAGGCGACGCTGACCACCAAGGCGAATATCCTGGAGGCATTGCGCGCCGGCGGCGAGGAGTTTGCTGCCTGGCTCGCGACGCTGAGCGACGAGACCCTGGCCGAGCAGGTGTACTTTCCGGAGGGCGCCCAGCCGCCCAGCAAGACGCGCTTCGAGATGCTGCTATCGCCCAAGGAACACGAGATGCACCATCGCGCGCAACTGATGGTGGTGGAGCGCATGGTGGGGATGGTTCCGCACCTGACCAGGGAGCAGCAGGCCCGGATGGCCGCGACGGAACAACGGCCGGCCAGCGCGAAGAGCGCCTGACCACCGGGAGCTGTCAAGGAATCGGTTGGCAGGCGGAAGCG
>PMYB01000215.1 GCA_003170915.1 Bryobacterales bacterium
ACTTATAGCCGGACAGTAGTGACAATTTCATTCGCGCCGGCGTTCCGTCATTGATGCTCGCCTTCGGTTTTCGACCGGGGACTAAGGAGGAAGCGATCGAAAAGGCGTGGTTGCAAAACCGCTATCACGCTCCCTCGGACGATCTGCAACAGCCTGTGGACCTGGAGGCGGCGGCCCGCTACAACCAGTTGATGCTGGCGATCGCGGAAGCCGTCGCCAACGCTCCCGCGCGCCCGCAGTGGAAGCCAGAGAGCTTCTTCCGCCGATTCGCGCAGTAGACGTGCGGGCGCATTGCGGACGCGTTTAGGCCGTGGCGGAAGCCACCGGGCGGGATCGGAGCCGGATCATCCGAAACGGGACCGCTTCCCCGTGTCCCTGAGCCTCTGAGCCGCCCGTTTCCTGGCGACCACGTATTCGGCGGTTTGCCGCAGGATCGCTGCGCACCTGGGGCAGTTGATGTAGTGCTCCTCGAAAGCTTGCGCCGCACTCCGGGGCAGATGGTCAAGCAGGTATGCCTCGGCGGTTCCCTCCGGGTCGTGAAAGGCCCGGCACTTGCACAACGTGAAGCGGCGGAACGGTGAAACCCAAAGACATCTTCCCGGCGTGGAGCCGGATACTTGACGGCTATAAAGGGTGGCGCCCTCAGTCATTCAATTTTCTGTGGTCCGAAAGGTGGCCGCCAGCATATCGCCCGGTAGAGATAATAGGAACGGAGATCCTATGAGGCTTTTTTCATCACCAATGCGCTTTATACCTTCGATCTGCGGGGCACTCGCGATGTCGATCGCATTGTCGCCTGCCGTTTTTGGCCAGGAGCCGCCCGCCCCTCAGAGCCGCGGACGGCAAGGCGGCGCCAGACCGGAGGATACGGAAGTCTGGGACCCTGAGCCTAAAGTCGTCACGCCCGGCGCTGTCGATTCCGCTCCGCCTTCCGACGCCATTATTTTGTTCGATGGAAAGAACCTCGACGAGTGGGTAAACACGCGCGACAAATCGCCGGCCAATTGGACCGTACAGAATGGCGTGCTTACGGTAAGCAAGGCGCGCGGCTCGGGCAATATCGAAACCAAGCGCCTCTTCCACAATTACCAGCTCCACATTGAATGGAGAATTCCCGAAAATGTCACCGGAACCGACCAGGCGCGCGGCAACAGCGGTGTATTTCTGGCGTCGACCGGCGGCGGCGATGCCGGCTACGAGCTGCAGATTCTGGATTCCTACAATAACAGGACCTATGCCAACGGGCAGGCAGGGAGTATTTATAAGCAGGGGATTCCGCTGGTCAACCCGGCCCGAAAGCCGGGCGAGTGGCAGAGCTACGACGTCATTTGGATGGCGCCGGTCTTTGGTGCGGATGGCGCTGTTCAGTCTCCGGCGTACGCGACGGTATTCTTCAACGGCGTGCTCGTCCAGAACCATTTCGAATTGAAGGGCGAGACGTTATTCATCGGCAAGCCGTTTTACAGGAAGTTCGATTCCGCTCCCATTAAATTGCAGGCGCATCCCGATCCCAGTGAACCCGTGAGCTTTCGAAATATCTGGGTGAGAGAGCTGAATTAACGCCTTTCCGCATGTCCGGGTGGGTCCGGTGGAGGCGCCCCGCCAAGACTGACCCCGCTCGCAAGAAACGCAGTGAAGCGGCGAAGAAGGCGAATGAAACTCGCAAGCGGAACGCAGCCGTGAAACCTGTAGTTAACACGCCCGAAAACGTAACGCCTGTGGAGACCACGCCGGAAGCCGTCACCAAGAGTATCTGAATGACCCTCCTCAAAACCGCTCCTTGCGGCCGGTAGCTCTCCGACATGCGGTTCCGCGTCCCCATGCGCCGATGAGGGCGACGTCGAGCTTGTTGCGGGGGCATTCTGCCCCCGCAGCGCGCCGCTCTTGAGAATGGTGAGCCCGGCGGTTGCCGCCGCCGATTTGAGTAAATCGCGTCATTGCATGGGTGCGTCTCCTGTTCGGGCCTTTCAGGTCTCGATATTGACGGCGGAGCCACTTGCCTTGCCCGAGTCTACGCAGGTACTAACCCCTGGGCCCCGGCAGGGTCGAGGCGAGCCCGGCGTACTGTCAAGGCAAAGCAGAAACGTCCCCTCTAGCCAACACCCGAGCCCAGCGGGTTCCGCCCTAATGACAGACGGCTACGTCTTGGAACTGGCCGCCCGCGGGCAAGGACGCCAGGCTGCGCGCACAGCTCAGGATTTGCTCGCCGAGCGGATCGTTCTCCACCGAATCCGCCGAAGTATGGGTCATGCTTCCGCTCAGCGCCACGTACGTATCGCTGAACTGTTGCATTTTGCCGAACTCATTACTGACCAACGGAAGACCATTTCGATCGGAATCGGTGGCCAGTGCCGCGGACACCAAGGCAAGTTTGGTATCGGCCGTCCGGCGGTAACTGCCGATCCACTCCTCCGTGACCGGCAGGCCGAGCTGGGTCACGTTGATGATCGCAATCCGCCATTCCCTGATCGCGGCCATCTCTTCGATGGCGGCCCTCAAGAAGTCCGGCGAAAAGCCCTTCTTGGCCGCCTGCTCCGTCTCCGAAGCCGCAGGGAGCGCCAGCGTCATGCGATTCGTCTGAAAGGTGACGGACCCGCCCGTGAGGCGCGCGAGCGCTTCCACCTCAACATAGGACTTGCCGCCTATCTGGATTAAAGGAGCATCCCCAGCGTAGCCGGTTATGGTCAGGGTCCCGGCCGGCTTAGGGGCCTGCGCCATGCCAAGTTCAGGCACCA
>PMYB01000052.1 GCA_003170915.1 Bryobacterales bacterium
GCCCGCCGCGCTCACTTGACGTACTTGGGTGGCGTTCCCTTCCCCCACGGGTCGCACTCCGCGGCGAACCGTACACGGGCGGCCACCCAGGGGGAGGCCTGAGCGCCCGTGGCCGGCGAGCACGACCATACCGCCAGAAGCTACCGATATGAACTGTTAACGCTGCCCAAAACCGCGAACTGCGGCTCGCCCGGCACGGGGGCCTGGGAGTCGGCCAGGCTCATTCTACGATAAGCCCGTTTACTGTCCAGAATTGCTGCGGGCCGCACCGTCTCCCACTCACGCATAGTTCAACGAGTCAAACGGCGGACAACAAAACGGGACGGCGAAGGCCCTGTTCTATGCGGGTTTGCCCGTCATCCCGAAACCTACCCTATATGAAACGTGACCGGCGACTTCATGTGTCGAGACTATACGGGGGGTTGATCCGCAGGGGGTTGATCCGCAAGTAGCTTTCCGGACTCCCGTTTGTTAGTATCTTGAAATCGGTATCTCAACGGAGCGTAGAATATTCCGTTACAGGCCAAAGATGGCGCTCAGAGGTTGTGATGAAGAAAGCGTTTGCACTCGCGGGCTGTTTTTGCGTTTTGTTCTGCGTCTTTCCGGCGACCGGTGGGGTCGAAGATGACGCCATTATTGGAATCAGGCCGGAGGCGCTTCGGGCGCACGTACGGTTCCTTGCTGATGATTTGCTCGAAGGGCGTGGCACCGCGACGCGGGGCCATGATATCGCCTCGAAATATGTCGCGGCCCAATTCGAGGCAATGGGTCTGGAGCCAGGCAACGGGGGGTCCTTCTTTCAGCCTATTCGGTTCAGAACTGCAGAGATCGTTACCGAGCAAACGGAGCTGAAGCTCCTGCGCGGTGGGTTGGCCGAGCCTCTGGTATGGGGGGAGGACTTCATCTGCCCGCCCAGTTCCTCGCGCACGGAGCTGGCACTTACCGGGCGAGTCGTCTTTGTTGGCTACGGCATCGTCGCACCGGATCTCGGAATCGACGACTACCAGGGATTGGATGTCCGCGGCAAGATTGTCGCTCTCCTGCCCGGAGCCCCGGCGAGGTTGCCCGCTGCGGACCGCGATCGATTCTCCAGCGGATTGGCACAACAGGATGCGGCGAAGGGTCGTGGCGCCATCGGCGGTATCGCGTTGTGGACTCCCGAAGCCGACAAAACGATTATTCCTTTCGCCCGCCTGGCCGAAGACTATAGGGAACCGTCAATGGCGTGGCTCGGCGACGATGGAGTACCGAATGGGGATATTCCCTGGGCGCCCCCCATCCTTGCGATTCTTAGCGAATCCGGTACGAAGAAACTCCTCGCTGGCGCCGAGCTGAGTAAAGAACCGGCCCAGACCCTACCGAATGGCGATTCCTTGCGAACCGAACTGCCCGTCTCCGTTTCCGTACGGAGCGTTTCCAAGCACACCGAGTCCACAAGTCAGAACGTGGTTGCTTTACTTCGGGGCTCCGATCCCAAGCTAAGAAACGAATACGTTGTGTACACGGCCCACCTCGATCATCTTGGAATTGGCAAGCCCGTCAACGGTGACGCCATCTATAACGGAGCAATAGACGACGCTGCCGGGGTCGCCGCGGTCATCGAGATCGCACGCGCGTTCCAATCAATGAAGCAAAAGCCGCGGCGCTCGATAATCTTCATTGCCACAACGGGCGAAGAGAAAGGGCTTCTCGGCTCGGATTATTATGCGAGACACCCGACGGTTCCCCAATCGCAAATCATTGCCGACATTAATATTGACAGTATCGGCCTGCTGTACGATTTCCGTGACGTCGTCGTGTTCGGAAGTGAACACTCCAGCTTGGGGACGGTCGTTGATCGCGTTGCCGCAAAAATGGGACTGGAGGTTAGCTCGGACGGCCACCCCGAACGAAGGCTCTTCTACCGAAGCGATCAATATTCGTTTGTCCGGATCGGCGTTCCATCGATTTTTCCCGCTTATGGAAACAAACCGGTGGACCCAAAGGTGGACGGAGCGAAGCTCCGTCGGGAACGGGCGCAGCGTTATCACCAGCCGAACGACGATATGAGCCAGCCTATGGACTTTGAGGCCGGAGCGAAAAACAGCCGATTTGACTTTCTGCTGGGCTACACTGTTGCCCAGGACGAAGACCGCCCTGTTTGGAAGGACGGCGACTTCTTCGGTAAGACCTTTGGCAAGGGGAAATAACTTTCGCCGTGTCGGGTGTCCGTTGATCCTCCACACCCGTGTCCCGAAACTCTAGAATGCCTTCCGAACAGTGCGTGCCTCCGGATTACACGAAAAAGGCGGGCAATCACAACGTTCCACGAAGGACCCTTTTGGGGGACGCTCGCCCAGTGTTGGGAACGGTATGTGGGGTTTCCTTGCATTGGGTTTTCCATTGCGGACCCCGTCGGTCAAGTTTCCAGAAAGGCGGTTTCACGGTCCCGAAGGACAAAGTGGACCAGTTTCCGAGTGGCTCGTGATTCAGGCGCTAACCGCTCCCAGACCGAGTATACTGAGGTAGGCGCGGATCGGCACGGCAGCAATAGACAAGTGGCTGCTGGCAACTCCGGCGAAGGGGAGGCTGAAGAGAGTATCGGGCTCACCCGGTATATCCTCGGCAGTCCCGCATTCAAAAAGGATTAAGGCAGATGAAAAACAGACGACTCTCTCGTTTCGCCCTATCGCTCCTCACCGGGCTGCTCGTTGTCGCCGGCGCATATCAGGCCCATGCTCAGCAAGGCAACACAAAGAACTCCAGTCTTGCCGAGAACAGACCCGAGGCGCTCGGCTTCTCGTCCGAGCGACTCGACCAATTGCACGCGGTGATGCAGCAGAAAGTAGACCAAAAGCAGCTCGCCGGTATCGTAACCCTCCTGGCGCGCCACGGCAAAGTGATCGAAGAGAGAACCTATGGCAAGAAAGACATCGCGAGCGGCGCGCCAATGACGAAAGACACGATCTTCCGCATTTTCTCCATGACCAAGCCGGTCACCGGTGTTGCGATGATGATCCTATACGAAGAAGGCAAATGGCAACCTTCGGATCCAATCTCGAAGTACATTCCCGAGTTCGCCCAGTTGAAAGTTTTCAAGGGCGTGGATCAAGGCGGCAAGATTCTTGTGGAAGACCCGGTGCATCCTCCGACCATGCGCGACCTGATGACCCACACCGCGGGCTTCACCTACGGGGTCTTCGGGAACACTGCGGTAGACAAGATGTATCTGAACCAGCAGGTTCTGCAATCACAATCGCTGAAGGACATGATCGGCAAGCTTGCCAAGACCCCGTTGCTTTACCAGCCGGGGACTCGCTGGGTCTACAGCGTGTCGATGGACATTCAGGGCTATATAGTTGAGAAGTTCTCGGGCCAGTCGCTGCCTGATTTCATACAGCAGCGCATCCTGGGGCCTCTCGGCATGAAGGACAGCGGCTTCTTTGTTCCCAAGGAAAAGCGGAACCGGTTTGCAACGCTCTATGGACCGGACCAAAAGGGCGAATTGGTCGTGAACGCGTCGGAAGGGAACGCGCCCGTCACCAACTATTCAACACAGCCATCGATGCCTTCGGGCGGCGGCGGCATGGTCTCGACCGCGGAGGACTATCTACGCTTTGCCCAGATGCTTCTAAATGGTGGCGAGCGAGACGGCGTGCGCATTCTGGCCCCGGCGACGGTACAGCTCATGACCTCAAACCACCTCGCCCCTAGTCTCATGACGGGCGAGTTCTCCATTGGTCCATCTATTATGCAGCCCGGCATGGGTTGGGGCTACGATTGCGCGGTCGTCTCCGACCCATTGCAAGCCGACGAAGTGGTTGGCAAAGGCACCTTCTTCTGGTGGGGGGCTGCGGATACTTGGTTCTGGGTCGATCCCATCAACGATCTGGTTTTTATTGGCATGACGCAGCGAATGTATGGTCCGGGACAGCCCTATATGGAGCAACTGAGCCGGCCCCCAGTCTATCAGGCGCTCCTGAAGCCGAGAATGTGAACGGGTTGTTTCCGGATGGTCGGGCACCCGGAAAGAGCTGTGCCAGGAAAGTGGGCTTTCCGGAAAAGTGGGCCGGCCGGTGCCGTCCGCCATCGTTTTCCCGCCGCGGATGTGGATTATCCTGGGGGGAAACGATGCGGATCGATCCGAGTGCTTTTATAGGCGGGTTTCCAGTCCTGTTCGTCCGCAAGGCCGTGCGCCGCTTGAATAGCCGCCTGTACTGGAACTCGGACACCGTGCAGAAGGTGGCCCGGACAGGACCGCAGGAAGCGATCAAGCTCATCAAAGAATTGGAGAAAGCCGGCGTGGCTAAGGCCAACCGAGGCAGAGGTCTCAAGACCTGGACGACCACCGAACTTGCACAGTCGTTCGGCGCGGCTTCGGCAGCGAAGCCCATCACCCGCCAGACCGCCGAGCGGGAGCTCGAGGAATTCCTGAGCCGGGTGGAGTGCGTCAATCGGCGCTCATATTTCCTTGCCAAAGTCACGAAGGTCGTCGTCTTTGGGACCTACCTCCGGCCGGAGGTCGACCGGTTGGGTGATGTTGATCTCGCCGTGGAATTGCAGCCGAAGGAGGTTGATCGCGCGAAGCTGCGGACAGCAACGCAGCGAGGGAGCTGCTGGCGTAATAGAATCGAGCAATGGGATTAGCGGCGGGAGATACGTCCCAGGCAGGCCGCGAGGCAAAATCCGAACAGGATCACGCTGGACGGCTCGGGCAGGGCGAGCAACGCAAGTAGAATTATTCGCATGGAAGCGCCTTTTCTGGTAGCGCAATTCGTAGGCCATGTGGGAAATGTGGGAAATAAAGGCTTTAACCGGATGCGGAACTCCCAAACGCGAGGAAGAGGTACTAAAAAGTGGGAACACGTGGTCCGTGATGCCAGCGGCCATAGCGGGCGTCATTAGGAGGCTTTGATGACGCCGCATTAAATTGTACTAGGCGAAATGCAGCCCGTATGCGGCTCTCACGGTGCTCGCAGACGTAATCGAACAAGGCAGGCGGGAGTGCGAGTGGACGGAGCGCGAGTCAACTGCTGTGAAGGCGCTCACTTGCGCGTTCGAGCAGGAAGCGCAGCGGGCTGGATATCGCTCGATGCGTCTCGCGAATCGAAAGATCAATAGACGCCAAGGGAGACGCGCAACACTATCGGTTCTGCGCGGAGGTTGAGCCCGTTATCGGTCTCGTCGCCGTTCAGAATGCGAATGAACTTGAAGACCCCGTTTTCGTAAGTTCCCTCGTCGACGCGCATGAATTGGCGGCGCCTGTCCGCGGCGGTGGGCCTGAAATCGACCCGGCAGGAGTAGCCGGCCACCAGGAACTGGTTGTCCGCAAGTTGGGCGACCAGGGCCCGTCCCGTTGGCTCCGGATTTCCCGCCGCGCGATTGTTCCGCCCATCTCCGTAGGAGACCGTCGCGTTCCATTTCCCGAAGGCGAGCGTGTTCGTAGGCTTGCCCGTTTCTTCCGCGACGGCCTGGAGCTTGCCCTCGAAGTTGAGGCGGGCGATGTCCCGTATCATGGGTGCGATCAGCCGGTAGTTCTGCGCCGTGGGGGCGAATTGGTCCATCGGCGCGGGTGCGGCGGCTGGGGTGCCGGCCGGAGCAGCTGCTGGAGCGGTGGCCGGAACGGAGGGGGTGTTACTGTAGTCCAGACCGAAGGGCGAGAAGCCGATCGCCTGAAGGCCGAGGGCGGAGAAGAAGAACCTGGCAACCGAGGAGCTACTGCTGGTCTCCGGGATGAACAGGGCATTATCGTCCCGGTGATAGAGTTCCAGGACCTTCAGGTATGCGACCGGGTCGTTCATGTAAATGTCGGGCGAGACGATATCGATCGCCGGCGCCGCGACTTTCCAGATGGGAATCACGTTGTCAGTGGGGCCGCCGGCTTCATAGCTGCCGGGAGCGCCCGGCTTGATGGGATCGCGCAGCGCGGCGTTGGCATAGAGCGGCAGCGGATAGACTGCCTTCCCGGCGGCGGCAACCTTCCCAACGTAGGTGGCTACGGCCCAGGCGTGGAAGTTGACCTCCGCTTCGGGACCAAAGGCTTCCTGCCAGGTCGCGGAAGCGCCTCCCTGCTTACCCATGGCGTTGAGTACGTCCGGCGGGACTGGGCCGTCGAAGAGTTTTTGCGCGGCTGGGGAGTAATCGCGGACAGATCCCCAAGTACCGGACTCGTTCTCCACTTGCACAATGATCACGGTGCGCTGCGGGTCGAACGCCTTGAGGTGGCGCATGAACGCGGTGAACGCGCGGATGTCCAACTCCTGGGACGCGGAACAGAACGGCGATGGCGAATCCGCGGGCCGACCGTTCTTGTCGATCAAGTGGGAATAACGCGCCGGGTCCGCCTTCATCCACTCGGGCATGTAGTGCTGGCTGCCATTCTTCCAGGTGCCGAACCAGAGCAGATCCAGCCGGATATGGTGCTCGCGCGCCTGGGTGACGATGGTATCGATCACCGTGTAGTCGAACTGTCCCGGCTTTGGTTCGAACTGCTCCCAGTAGATCGGTATCTCCAGCGTATTGGCGTGGAGCGATTCGATAGCCGGCCACACCTTCGGCAGCATGGCCGGCCAGCCGCTGGAATTATGCGCCTGGGCGCCCAGCATGAGGTACGGCGCGCCGTCCACCATAAAGCCGTAACGCCCGTCCTTCTTGATTACCTGGGGGATGGGGCGCTCCTTTACCTGCGCAGACAGCGTTACGGCGACGCTGCAGCCCGCCAGAACGACCACCAAGGTGGTGGGGCGGAAAAGCCTTCCAGGACGCACAGTAGTCATATCGAACGAATCCTTTCCACCGGAGTCCCTAGTGTAGTTCACCATTCCGGGCGCCGGAGGGCGGAAGACGGGAAGTGCCGGGCTGGCCGGCGGTGGGCGGCCCGGCTTGGCTGGTCGGCGAGCTTCGCCTGCAGTTTGCAGTGTCAGGCAGCCGGCCAGGCCGCAGAATAGCTTCCGATATTAGTACTTAACGCCCGAAGACTGCCCGTGGCACCCTTCTGCTGGCCAGCGGGACCGTTGCCCCGCGGCCGGGCGACGCCGCGAAACGCGGGAGCGGCGGCAGGGTCCGGAATGCCCGCCGACATGATTACCGAGTCCGTATAGCAACCCGGAGCGTGGACCTTGGCACCCGTGTCCGCCGTTGTTTCTGGCGGAACGATCGCCTGGCGGGTGCCCGACCTGGGAGTGGAAACTAAATGGCATTATTCTGTAGCTTGGCCAGCAGTGCCCTCTCCACCTTGCTCTTCACCGTCCTGCGGTCCATGGCCAGGCGGCGGGCGGTCTCTTCGTAGCTTTTCGTCTGGCTGTAGACCAGGGTGACGTAGCGGCGCAGCAGGGCGTCAGCCGTCAAGCGTCCGGCGCAGGCATCGCGGGCGAACTCTTCGAGAGGATTCTCATTGGCGGCGCCCGTGGGGCGGTAGTTGCGCCGGATCAGCACGTTCTTGACGCACTGCTCCAACTCCCGGAAGTTGCCCGGCCAGGGGTAGGCCGCGCCCAGGTTGCGATCGATCCACTCCGCCACCTCGCCCGCCAGTTCCTCCGCCTCGGCGCCGGCCACGCGGCGCGCCATGTAGACGATCAGCTCACCGAGAAGACCCGGCGAGTCGGCCAACTGTTCGGCGAGCGAGGGCGTAGTCACCTGGTCGGAGCACAGGCGGTAGTACAGGTCTTCGCGGAACTGGCCCTTGCGCATGGCGGCGGGCAGGTCGCGATTGGTGGCCGTGATGAGCTTTCCGCGAAACTGCCGGCCGGCCGTGTCTCCCACGGGATGAAACGTGCGCGTTTCGATGACGCGGAGCAGCTTCACCTGAATGGCCGGGTCGAGATCGCCCAGCTCATCGAGAAACACGGAGCCGAGTTCGGGGCAGGTTTCAAGCCAGCCCTTGCGGTCGGCCACGGCGCCGGTGAACGCGCCGCGCCGGTGTCCGAACAACTCCGATTCCACCAGCGTGGGCGAAAGAGCGGAGATATTGATGGGAAAGAACGCCGCGGCCTCTTCGCCCGGGAACGCCAGCCGGTCGGCATCGAACGGCGCGTAACGGGATTGGGCGATGGCGCGCGCCACCAGTTCCTTGCCGGTGCCCGAGGGGCCGGTGATGAGGGTGGCGAACTCGCCCATGCGCGCATAGAGCGTGCGGCGGTAGCGCCGCATATCGTGCGTGAATATGGATTGCCAGATGGAGGCCCGCAGGCGCGCGGCGGGCATGGAGCCGCCGATAATGTCCTGAAAGACCTGCTCGAAGGCCCGCTGGATTTGCCGGAAGCAGGCGAAGGTGTGTCGCGGGTCGTGGCCAGTGGGGAAGCTGACGCCCTCGATGTGGAACAGGCGCCGCCAGTCCTGGAGGAAGTCGCGATAGAAACGCCATCTGGCGCTCGACTCCCCCTCCGCGAAGGAGGCTTGTAGGAACTTCGGGTAGTAACGCTGGTAGAGCAGCAGCAGGGCCGCATCCTCATAGAGCGCGAGGTCGCGTTCTCCGGCTCCGGCGCCTCCGGCAAGACGGGGCCGCAGCCGCTCCAGTAAATCCCCCACCCGTTCCGCGATGCGCCAGGCGTTGGCGCGCGGCCGGTCTTCGCTCCGCCGGCTCCATACCGGCTCGCCTTCCACGAACTCGGGCCCCAGAACGGCGCGCTCCAATTCCACACGCTCGGGGAGAAAGGGATTACAGTATCCCATCTGGGAAACGCTTTCGAGAAAGGCGCGCTCGCGCGCTGATAGAAAGGGCATGTACAAGAATTGTATATGCATTTACATAGAAGGTACAAGCCCGGTATGGAACATCCCAGCCGGCCATTGATTTTACGGTAACTTACGCGCGGCACGCGTCGTGCAATCTATAAGACGATGGCTCACGACGGATTCAAAGACCTGCTTCGGAACGGCGGCTTCCGGGCTTTCCTCTGGACACAGTTTCTAGGGGCGTATAACGATCAGACCTACCAGAGCATCGTGATGTTGTATGCGCTCACGGCGCGCGGCGGCATCTACAAACCCCTTATCCCCCTTGTTCCGGCGATCTTCAACCTGCCGTTCCTTCTTTTGTCCGGCTACTCGGGTCATCTCTCGGACCGCATCGCCAAGCGCACCGTGCTGCGGAGCGTCAAGTTGTTCGAGATTCTGATCACCGCCGTGGGACTGGCGGCGCTGACCCTGGCGCGATTCGATCTGATGCTGGTGGTGGTTCTCCTGCTGGGCGTGCATTCCACGGTATTCAGCCCGGCCAAATACGGCATTGTGCCGGAGATTCTGCCGGACAAGGACCTCTCGCGCGGCAATGCGCTGCTGGAGATGACCACGTTCGTCGGCATCATTCTCGGCATCGTCACCGGGACCTTCCTCTACCGGCTTTGGGCCGGCGCCGCCTGGAAGATGGGTCTGGCCACCATGGCGGTGGCGGTGGCGGGCGTGCTCGTGAGCGGCGGAATCACGCGCGTGCCGGCGGCGCGCTCGACCGAGGCGTTTCGCCGCAATCCTTTCGCCGAGATCGGCGCAAGCACCCGGCGGCTGCTCCAGGATCGCCCCATGTGGCTGGCCGTGCTGGGCGTCTCCTACTTTTGGTTTGTGGGCGTTGTAATGCGCTTGAACCTGGAGTATTTTGGCGCCGAGACGCTGAAGCTCGATACCGATGGGATCGGGATGCTGTGGTGCTGCCTGGCTCTGGGCATTGGTCTGGGGAATATTCTGGCGGGCCGCTGGTCCGGCGACAAGGTGGAGCTTGGCCTGGTCCCGTTCGGCTCCGCGCTGATGGGCATATTCGGGATCGCGCTTTTCGCCGCGCGGGGCTCGGCGGCCTTTTCGGCGGCGTGCGCGGCGCTGCTGGCGGTATCGAGTGGCTTGTTCGTGGTCCCGTTGTTCGCTTACATCCAGCAGAAAAGCGGCGGCAAGGAGAAGGGGCGGATGGTGGCGGCCAGCAATTTCTATCAGACCCTGGGGATGCTGGCGGCATCGCTCGCGGTCGAGCTGCTGCATGACGTTTTGCACGTTGACCCCGCCGGAATCATGCTGATCCTGGGCATCGCCACCCTGCTGGTCACATGGTACGCCCTCTCTCTGCTTCCGGAGTTCTTCGTGCGCTTCGTACTCTGGCTGGCCACGCACACCTTCTTCCGCATTCGCCTTGTGGGGCCGGAGAACGTGCCGCATGAGGGCGCGGCCGTGGTGGTGGCGAACCACATGTCGCATGTGGACGGTTTCCTGATCGCCGCTTGCTTGCAGCGCTTCATAAGGTTCCTGGTATGGCGGCGGTACTACGAAATGCGGGCGCTCAACGGATTCTTCCGCCTGGCCAAAGCCATCCCCGTGGGCGGCGGAACGCGCCGCGACCTCGAATCGATCGGCGTGGCGCGCCAGGCGCTGGCCGAAGGCGAGCTCGTGGGCGTGTTCGCGGAAGGCGCCGTGAGCCGCACCAGCAACATGCTGCCATTCAAGCGCGGCATGGAGCGGATTGTGGACGGCGTGAACGTTCCCGTGATCCCGGTGCATATCGACCGCATGTGGGGCAGCGTCTTCAGCTTCGAGCGCGGCAAATTCTTCTGGAAGTGGCCCAAGCGCATTCCCTACCCGGTGACGGTCTCCTTCGGCGCGCCCATGCCGTCCACGTCCAGCGCGTTCCAGGTGCGGCAAGCCCTTCAAGAACTGGCCAGCGAGGCCTGGGGGCGGAGGAAGAGCGCGGGCGATCTGCTGGACCGCCGCTTTATCCGCACCGCCCGGCGCCACTGGGGACGCCTGGCGATGGGCGATTCCACGGGGCGGGAGCTCACCTTCGGGCGGCTGCTCACGGGCGCGATCCTGGTGTCGAAGTGGGTTCGCCAACACGGCGCGGAAGGCCCGGCGGATGGCGCGCCGTGCCCGCTCCGGGCAGTTGGCGTGATGCTCCCGGCCACGGTGGCGGGCGCGCTCGTGAACGTGGGAATCACGCTCGCCGGGCGCGTTCCGGTGAACCTCAACTTCACGGCGGGCCCCCAGGCCATCGCTTCCGCGATTAAGCAGTGCGGCATCCGGACCATCGTCACATCGAAGACGTTTCTGGCCAAAGCGAAGATCGATGCGCTCGAGGGCATGGTGTTCGTGGAGGACATTCTGGCGGGCATCGGCAAGCTGGCGAGGCTGCGCGCGCTCCTCGCCGCGCGCCTCGCCCCAACCGCCCTGCTGGCGCCGCGGGGGCGCGCGGCGGATTCCACGGCCGCCATCATCTTCTCCAGCGGCAGCACCGGGGCGCCCAAGGGAGTGATGTTCTCGCACCACGGCGTCATCGCGAATATCGATGCCATGGCGCAGGTCTTCTGGATCACCGAGCGAGACTGCATCACCGGCGTGCTGCCGTTTTTCCACGCGTTCGGGTTCACCGCCACCCTCTGGTTCCCGATCGTCGCCGGCTGTAGCGTGGTCTATCATTCCAACCCCGCCGAATCCCAGGCGGTCGGTCTCCTGGTGGAGAAATACCGCGCGACCCTGCTGATTTCGACCCCCACTTTCTTCGCCGGCTATGCGCGCAAGTGCCCTCGGGAGCAGTTTTCGAGCCTGCGATTCGCCATCGCCGGCGCGGAGAAACTGCGCGAATCGACGGCCGCCTTCGTCCGCGAGAAGTTGGGCCTGGAGCTTTTGCAGGGCTACGGTTGCACCGAAATGTCCCCCGGGATAGCGGCGAGCATCCCGGATTACCTGGCCGGTAAGGATTCCCAGAAGGGCAACAAGCCGGGCGCGGTGGGGCTTCCCTTTCCGGGAGTGGCCGCCAAGGTGGTGGACCCCGTGACGTTGGCGCCGCTGGCGGCGAACCAGGAGGGCCTGTTGCTGGTGAAGGGCCCCGGCCGCATGATCGGCTACCTGAACCAGCCCGAACGCACGGCCGCGGCCTTCCACCAGGGCTGGTACATCACCGGCGACGTGGCCCTCATCGATACGGATGGCTTCATCCGCATCACCGACCGGCTTTCGCGCTTCAGCAAAATCGGCGGCGAAATGGTGCCGCACGGGCGCGTCGAGGAGGCCATCGGCGAGATCGCCGGCGCGTGCCCCTGCGCGGTAACCGCGCTCGAGGACGAGCGGCGCGGCGAGCGCCTCGCGGCCCTGTATGTCTGCTCCGAAATCACCCCCGCGGAGCTGTGGCAACGGCTGGCGCAGACCAGCCTGCCGCGCCTGTGGCTGCCCAAGCGGGAAAACCTCTATCGGGTGGAAGCGCTACCCATGCTGGCCACGGGCAAGCTGGATTTGCGCGCGGTAAGAGAACGCGCCCGGGAACTGGCCGGAACGGCGGCATAAGCCAAGGAGCCATGGCATGAGTTATTCCGAATACCTCGGCCGTCTAATGACGCTGGAAAGAAGGGTGGCCGAACTTACCGGGCGTGTCTACCGCTTGGAACAAGCGCAGAGAGCGACGGCGCAAGAGGCGGTGGCCGAAGCGCCGCCGGCACCGGTGCTGAGAGAAGCCGCGCCGACCACGATGCCGCCCTGCTTCCTGGAATCACCCGCCCCGACAGACGACAAAAACCGATCGTCTGTCCTACTGCCGGTGGCTCCGCCCGCCTTTACGGAGCCCCCGGCGCTGGCGCGGCGTTCCAGCGCGGAGTGGGAGGCGCTGCTGGGCGGCAACCTGCTGAACAAGATCGGCGCGTTCGTGCTGGTGGTGGGGATCGCGCTGGCGCTGGGCTACTCCTTCAAGTCCATGGGGCCGGGCGGGCGCGACGCCGTCGGTTTCGCGGCCGCGGCTGCCATGCTCGCCGCGGGCGTGTTCTACGAGCGCCGGCTGCGGTATCGAACCTTCGCCCGCGGTTTGCTGGGGGCCGGCTGGGCGGCGCTCTACTTCACGGTCTACGCCATGCGGGCGCTGGAGGCGGCGCGGGTAATCGAAAGCCCGGTGCTGGCGGCTGTTCTGCTGGCGGCGGTGGCGGCGGGGATGATCGCGCACGCGCTGCGCTACCGGTCCCAAACCGTCGTGGGAGTGGCGTGCGGCACCGCCTTCCTGGCGCTGGCGGTCACCGAGGTCACGGGCTTCTGCGTGGTGGCGCTCGTGCCGCTGGCCGCCGCGCTGCTGTACATCGCTCGCCGCTTCCGCTGGCCGAATCTGGCTCTGTTCGGGGCCATCGCCACGTACCTCACCTGCGTATCGCGCGGCGACACCGGCACGCCGCTGTGGCAGGCGCAGGCGCTGTTCGCCACATACTGGCTGGTGTTCGAGGGGTTTGACGTTGTAGCGCCCACCGCATGGCTGCTGCCCATCAACGCGCTGGGCTTCCTTTCGCTTTCGCTGTTGAAGTGGAACGCGGCAGCCCCGGCCGAGGTTTGGATGTTCCTGGCTTCCGCCGCGGTGGCGTGGGTCGTAAGCGGCGCGTTGCGCGCGCGCCTGCATCCGCAGGCCAAGCCGCTCGCCGGAGCCTGGCACGGCGCCGCCACCCTGGCCGCCGCTTTGGGCGCCGCGGCGATTTTTCAGAAACTGGAGCACGAGTGGCTGCTAGCCGCGCTGCTTGTGGAAGCGGAGGTTTTCTATTTGGCCGGGCTCCGGTTCAAGGCAGGATACCTGCGGGCGCTGGCCACCCCCCTGTTCGCGCTGGATCTGATGTACTTGACCGCGGAGGAAGCGCCGCGGGCGGCGTTGAACGTCTGGGTGCCGGTGGCCGCGTTGATGGCGGCGGTTTTCTATCTGAACCGCGCCCTGCGCCCCACGGACAAGTTCTACGGATTTGCGGCCGCCGGTGTTGCGGCCCTGATCGGTGGCTATGCGGCACCACAGAAGGAATGCGGCACCGTATGGTTTGTGATGGCGGTTGGCCCATTTGTTTTGGGCTGGTGGCGGCGGCTCGCGGATTTTCGTTGGCAGGGCTACGCCCTGGCCGGCCTGGCCGCGGTAGTCACGGCGTTTACCTGGCCGCACCCGGCGATTCCGATCGCCATCGCCGCGGCGGTATCCTACGGCGCGGCTTTGTGCGCCCTATGGACCGCCGAGGGCCGCTTTGACGCAATCGAACAGACCCGGCTTTTCGAAATAGCTTCCACTACCGGCGCGGCATTTGTGGCCGCCTTCTTGTGGGCGGTTTTGCCCGAGGCGGCGCACGGGCCCGCTTTGGCGGCGGAGGCCCTGGCCCTGTGCTTCTTCGGCGGGCGGGTACGGCGCAACGCTCTGGTGTGGCAAAGTTGCGCCCTGGCGGCCGTGGCGTTCGGGCTCTCGTGGGCCGATTTCCCGTACCCTGGGCCGATCCTGGCCGGCACCGCGATCGCGGGCTGCTTCTACGCCTCTCAACTCTTGAGCCCGCGAGGGGGCCAGGCGCGCCTGTACTATTCGCTGTTCGGCACCGGCGTGCTTTCCGCGCTGTTATACCGCGAGGTCTCCAGCGGCGGGCGGACGGTGGCGTGGGGAGTCGAGGGTCTGGCGTTGCTGGCCTCCGGCTTCCCTCTGCGCGACCGCGTACTGCGCGTCTCCGGCCTGGTCCTGCTGCTATTCTGCATCCTGAAGCTGTTCCTCTACGACCTCAGCTACCTGGACACGCTCCCGCGCATCTTCTCGTTCATCGTGCTGGGCCTGATCCTGGTTGGCGTCTCGTGGATCTACACACGCTTCCGGGAACACGTGCAGCGGTTTCTATAGTTGGGTCGGGCTCTTCAGCCCGGCGGTCCTCCGCGTCCGCCCTCCGGTTGAAGCGAGCGATGGCCGGCGCCACGCCACCCCCACAGGCCGGCTTACCGATGTGTCCGCTCCGGTCGGAATATGGCGTGCTCGGAAACTGGAGCAGGCTTGAAACGGGTCCGAGGTGCAAGGTCCAGTTGAGCTTGGCGCTGTGCACGATTGAGGCTCGGGATAGCTTCCGATATTCGCCGTTATC
>PMYB01000150.1 GCA_003170915.1 Bryobacterales bacterium
AACATCAAGAACATCAAGGAACTCGAGGGCATCCAGAAGACCGGCGCCGGGCTGCGCATCGGCGCGCTGGTCACCCTGGAGGAACTGGCCACCAATGCCGACGTCCGCGCCGGGTATAAAGCGCTGGCCGACGCGGCGGCGGGCATTCCCAGCCAGCAGATCCGCAACATGGCCACGGCGGGCGGCAACCTGTGCCAGCGCCCCCGCTGCTGGTATTACCGGCAGGGCTTCGGGTTGCTGGCGACGAAGGACGGCAAGCCGCTGGTGCCGGATGGCGAGAACAAGTACCACGCCATCTTCGGCGGCGGCCCCGCTTATTTCGTGGCCCCGTCGACCGTGGGGCTGGCGCTGGTGGCGCTGGGCGCGAAGGTGAGGCTGGTTTCGGCGAAGGGCAGCCGCGAGGTTGCGGTAGCCAAATTCTTCGTCGCGCCCAAGGACGAGAATACGCGCGAGATCGCTCTTCTTCCGAACGAGATCCTCACCGAGATCCTGGTTCCGGCCGGCGCCGTGCGCAGCGCCACTTACGAGGTGCGGCAGAAAGAGGGGCTGGATTGGCCTCTGGTAACCGCATCGGTGGTTTTGCACATGCGCGGCAATACGGTCGCCACGGCGAAGGTGGTGCTGGGGCAAGTGGCGCCCACGCCTTGGGAAGCTCTCGAAGCCGAAAAGGCGCTGGTGGGCAAAACCATTACGGCGGAGTCCGCCGAAGAGGCCGGAAAGGCCGCCGTCTCAGGCGCCCAGCCGCTCAGCCAGAACGCCTACAAGGTGCAACTGGTGAAAGTGGCGGTGAAGCGGGCGCTGCTCGAAGCGGTAAAGGTGAAGGCATAACCATGATGGAACGTTCCGGTTTGACCAACATCGGCAGCAACCGCTGCGAGAAGCTGCGCTGGAAGGGCATGTACATCGAAGCCGAGTGGGATCCTACCATCCAGCACAGCAACGATGGCGCCATGTGGTGCCAGCACACGTTCACGTGTCTGGGTCCGGACGGCAAGGCAGTCGACGAGTTCGAATGCAGTCCGGCGCGGAAGTGCTACCAAAAGTTGTAACCCGGTGGGCCGCGGCCGCCCGATCCCGAAAGAACGCTTTCACACGATCATGGATCTGGTCGCGAATGCGGCGGAACGCTGCCAGACGCTCCTGTTCGCTGCCCTGGACAGCGGCTGGGTCTTCGAAGCTCCAGTGAATCCGCTCGGTGCCGGCCGGAAACACCGGGCAGTTGTCGCGCGCGTTATCGCAGACGGTCACCACGTAGTCGATCGACTGGCCTGAGAACTCGTCGACGGACTTCGAGCGGTGAGCCGAGATGTCGATACCGATCTCATTCATAACGGCAATCGCTTCGGGCCGCACAGAACTTGGCTTGGTGCCGGCGCTGAAGACCTCGAAACCTCCACCGCCTTCAGTTCGAAAAAACCCCTCCCCCATCTGGCTCCGTGCGGAATTGCCGGTGCATAGAACTAGAATCTTCTTCTTCGTCATCTGATAGACTCCCTCAGCGCCACCGCGTTTGCCGCCAAGAGGGCGCGGGCCTTTTCGAACTCGCTACGCCTGGCGAATGCGGCAATTAGATCCATGGCAGTCGTGTAGAGGTCAGACAGTTTGCCGGGTCGGACAGGTCTCGACACTCTCGAAACGGCCTCCGAAGTACTTCCGGTTGATCCACAGTGCGACATTCACCAGGCAAATGAGTACCGGCACTTCCACCAGCGGTCCGATAACGGCTGCGAAAGCGGCGCCATGGTGGATGCCGAAAGTGGCGATTGCTACGGCGATGGCGAGCTCGAAATTATTGGACGAAGCCGTGAAGGAGAGCGTCGTCGCCTCCGCATAGTTAGCGCCCACCTTCTTGCTCATCCAGAACGACACGAAGAACATCACCACGAAGTAGATGGTCAGCGGGATGGCGACCCGAACCACGTCGAATGGCAACTCGACGATCATCTCTCCCTTCAGGGAGAACATCACCACGATGGTAAACAACAAAGCGATCAAGGTGATGGGACTGATCTTCGGGATGAACTTTTTCTCGTACCACTCGCGGCCCCTGGCTTTCTGCAGCGCGAAACGGGTGAGCATGCCCGCCAGGAATGGGATGCCGAGATAGATGAAGACGCTCTTGGCAATCGCGGCCATGGAAATGTCCACCTCGACCGCCCGGAGGCCCAACCAGCGTGGAACGGTGGCCAGGAAGAAGTACGAGTAGACGGAGAAGAACAGCACCTGGAAGATAGAGTTCAACGCCACCAGGCCGGCGGCGTACTCACGGTCGCCGTGCGCCAGGTCGTTCCAGACAATGACCATGGCGATGCAGCGGGCCAGACCGATCAGAATGAGGCCCGTCATGTACTCGGGTTTGTCGCGGAGCAGCAGCACCGCGAGCGCAAACATCAGGACGGGTCCGACCACCCAGTTCTGGACCAGCGAGAGGAGCAGGATGCGGCGGTGTTTGAAAACCCGTCCCATCTCCTCGTACTTCACCTTCGCCAGCGGCGGATACATCATCAGGATCAGCCCGATGGCGATGGGGATGGATGTTGTGCCGACGCTGAAACGGTCGAGAAACGGCACGACGCCAGGGACGAGGTAGCCGAGTCCGACCCCGGCGGCCATGGCGGCGAAAATCCAGAGCGTGAGATACCGATCGAGAAAAGATAGCCGGGGACTTGTTGGTGTGTCCATGTCTGATTTCAGCCTTTCGAGGCTCCTGCAAAGGCCAGTGAATCGCTCGCGAAGCTCTGGTTGACGATCCAGGCGTAAGGCTTGATGCCAGCCCGCTGGAGGTCGTCCTGCAACCGCGCCGCTTCGTGAACGGGAGTCGCCTCCGGCAATGCGACGAGCAGAACACGCGTGAACTCCGGGTCTCGAAGGCGTGGAAGGAGCTGCCGCACGGCATCCGGCACATCGCTCATCGTGCGAGTGACGTCGCGGTGGTAGGCTTCGGCCGCATCCAGCAACAGGATGGTGTGTCCGGTCGGAGCGGTGTCGAGAACCACGAAGGCGTGCTCCCCTTCAGCCACGGTTCGCGCGAACGCACTGAACACCGCGATTTCCTCGGTACAGGGCGATCGCAAGTCCTCCTCCAGCAACGCCATGCCTTGCGCGTCCAGTTGGGGCGCCGCTTTCGCCAGGACGGCTTCCGTGTATTGGCGAGTCTCGGCGGCGGGATCGATCCGGCTCACCGACAGGTTCGGAACGGACCCGCCGACCGTTGCCGCTACGTGAGCCGCCGGGTCGGTCGTGCTGAGATGTACCGGATGCCCCCGATGGGCCAGTTCGATGGCGATGGCGGATGCGACTGTCGTTTTACCGGCGCCGCCCTTCCCCATCGTCATTACGACACCGTGCCCCATCTTTTCGAGTTCGTCTATCAGGGCCGAAAGGGAAAGCCCGGAATGGATCACGTCGGATCGGTCTTTGTGTACCGCCTTGCGAATCGGGGATATGCCGCCGAACACACTTCGGAGATTCTCCACGCCCATCGGAGCGTACGGGAGCAGCGCAACCTCGGTTCGCGGAAGTCTCGCGAGGTCGGCAGGCATCCCGGCGAGTGCTTCGTGGCCGCGGATTTCGAGTGCGCACGCGGCGGCATCGCTGCGATCCTGGGCGATAAAGACGCCGTTGAGAAACAGTCGCTGATTGGCGACACCCATTTCCGCCAGTTCCGCTCTCGATCGATTCGCTTCGGCAAGCGCGGAGCGCTCCGGACGGCTTACCAAAACCAGTGTTGTCGTTGATGCGTCGGTGAGAGCTTGCAAGCTGGAGTCGTATAGGGATTTCTGAGTTTCCACATCAGCCAGCGGCCCAAGGCACGAGGTGCCGGTGGTGTTCTCGGCAATGAAGCCCGTCCATGCGCCGGACAACTGTTCTTCCATGCTGTTGAGGGAGGCTTCGGGGAGAACTCCGCGGGACGGCCCGATCACCCGATCCCGGTAGGCCTTTGCGGCCGCTTCCGGATCGATGTTCAGCGCGAACAGTCCGTCGGCGCCGGGAGTCGCAGTCGGCGCACCGGACAGCCGGACGCCCAGAACCTCGTCGAGATTCGATGCCGGGTCCGTGCTGACCAGTAACGCCTTCCTGCCCTGCTGGGCCATTGACACCGCCGCCGCACACGCGAGCAATGTCTTGCCGACGCCGCCTTTTCCGGTGAAGAAGAGAATGCGCGTGGCATTCTTCAGGAAACTGTTCATATTCTCCGTCGTCATGTTGAGCCTGCCTAACAGCACCGCGTGTTGATCACCGGCAGTTTCGGGCCGGTCTGCGCCTGGCCCGGCTGCTCCGGCTCGACGCCAGTCAGTCGCGCCAATTCGTCCCGAGCCGGGTAGCAGCCTTTGCCGATCACCGCACCATTCAGCAAGATCAGGGGCAGACACTCGTTCCCGTACTGTTTGAGGGCCGTCTTGACGACTTCGCTGGCGGCGAAGCGCGCCAGCGCCCGATCGACACTCGGACCGCACACACCCGTTGAGCAGCACATCGGGGGATCGAAGACTTCGACTTTGTTCATATCTATTTCTTTCGCCTTTCGTCGAAACGCGATGGCGCAAACACAAGAACGCTCAAATGATCGCCACGAGAGCTTTCAGCTTTCGAAGCGCGTTGTAGTTGATGCAGTACCCAACACGAGGGCCGTCTTGGTTACTCCGAACCAAACCCGCATCCTTGAGAATCCTGAGGTGCTCGGAGACGGTCGATTGTGCCAGCGGCAGTTCGCCGACGATTTGACTGCAAACCCGTGCCTCTTTCTGCGACAACATGCGAAGAATGCGGACGCGAGCAGGATGACCGATCGCTTTGGCCAGCTTCGCAAGTTCGTCATCGGCTTCGGGACCCTCAAGCCCTTGGAGGTCCGACGGCATATCCGGTTCAGCCGGAGCGGAGCACAGGGCGTCCTGGGGATCAATTTGTTCTGTATCCATTCGATTCACCATGCGCGCGGTCATCGCGTCAGGCGCTCACCGCATGCTCCTCTTGCACTCTGGCCGTGACAGCGGACGCCGTAGCCTCTTCGCGGTAGTTGTCGAACTTCTGGCACAGAGGGTGCTTGCTGGCATTCGTAACAGACCATTGAGAGCCTCTTTCGCTCCAGGATGGTTGTTGAGTTGCGGGAACCCCCCCGTCATACTCATAGCCATTCGTCGATTAACGATATCACGCGCTTGATATTTGCGTCAAGCGCGGCACGAAACTTGTATAAATAAAGGCGTCGGAGGCCCTGAGGAGACTATCTAATAAAACTGAGGGAGAAAACTGAGATGCTGAAACTCTTGGGTATGGCGGTCGTCGTGTCGGCGGCTGCTTCTATCTCGTTGGCTGCCGGGCTTCCCGCCCGCGGCATTAACGGAAACTACATTGAAGCCCGCA
>PMYB01000111.1 GCA_003170915.1 Bryobacterales bacterium
CCAAGTGCGAAAGTTGGGCTAGGCTATCTGCCCGGAACACAAGTTTCATCACCTTTCGGCGGCGGGCGAGAATCTTCGCCCCAAAAGCCCAAATACCTGCTTTGCAATTCTGGATTAGCCCACTTATGCTGCGCGATTTTTGCCGTTGGGTTTCAGGGGTGGGCGGCGCGGCTTGTCCGGCTGG
Source organism: Bryobacterales bacterium (assembly GCA_003170915.1). Lineage (GTDB taxonomy): Bacteria > Acidobacteriota > Terriglobia > Bryobacterales > Bryobacteraceae > Fen-178. The sequence goes on from PMYB01000111.1 coordinate 185, forward strand.
CGGCAGGAGAAGCAGCGGCAGGGCAAGCGCTGCTTGACGGTCTCCCCCAACCGAATACATCGCGTCGGGGTGATTGAAGCTGGTTGGATTCGGAGTGGCCGCAAAGCGTACAAGCAAATCCCGCGCCCAGGTCAGGCTTTCCGTCGGAATTTGGTCAATAGCGCCCTTTGTTGCCCTGTGGATGACAGCGGCAGCGACTCCCGAAAGAGCGCCGGGCAGCGGATCAGATAAGTCGTTTTCAGAAACCTCCTCAAGACGGCGCGCAGTTTGGACATCGTTCGCGAGCTCTTCGTCCGGCGGGAGCTCCGCAAGCGCGAAGCGATATGGAGTCGCATGTCTCAGGCGGTAGCGATTAATCAACCTGTACATCTCCTGATGGCGTTCAATGTCCTCGGTAACCGGAGCGAGGGCATGTGTGACGTCTTCGGGAACATCGGCTGTGATTAGGAATTGCCCGTTCCGCTCAACCACCGAATAGTTATTCCAGTCGAGGTGCGCAGCCCATCGGGAGACCGTCGGCGGGGCATCCTTACCTCCTGCGTTTTGGATGAGACGGGCTCCAATCTCACGTAGCTCCGTCAGTCTTTGTTCATCGCGCCGTTGCATCGCCCCCACGACGAGGTACATCGCCACGTTTAAAGGCGTCCACCTTCGCCGCTCGCGGCCGGCCACCGCCGGATCGTCGCTCCCCTGTACATGGAGACTTCCCTCAAGCGAAACTCTGCCGAATTCGAGCCCCCAAACGGACGGTTCCGCCAGAAGACTGTCGAGATCCTTCGATACTTTGTCGATATGCCGGACCAGAAAACCAAAGCACAAGCCAACCGACGCAAGAGTACTGGCGTCCCGCATGATTCTTTTGGTGAGGGAGTCCACGTCGATGCCCGACCTCACGCATCCGTCCATAAACATTTCCAGGGCGAAGAGGGCGCTCATGCAGGGATAGGGGCCGACGGAAGAACCCCGATACCAACTCCAGGCGTGCTGATCACCCACGAAAGTCCGTGGTCCGCTTCCTGCGAAATCAAGCTGCAATCCTTCTGATTGCGCGTTTGGATCGCCTCCCATCTGTCGATGTGAGGTGCTCAGCCTCTCAAGCCGGACACGAGCGCCTCGATCAAGCATCCGATCAATCAGCCGCAATCCTCGGACAAAATCCTCTCTCAACAAGAAGAGAAATGGGCCGCGGTACGATGCCGCGAGCGGCATCCCGCCGCCTTGATGATGGCGAATTCCCTCATCGTGCCACGAACCTCCCCAGGTGTCTCTTCTGGGCTTCTCGATGTAGTATTGTTCAGCCAGCCACGCCAGTAACTTGGGATCATGCTTCGACATGACTTGGGCCACGTCGATGCTTTCGACGACCGGTGCCAAAAAGCCTGGCCGGTTTTCGCCGATCGCTATCAGGATTTTGTTACTGGCATCACTACTGTCTTTGCCTAGCAAGCCTAGTGATTCGAGGATTTCTGGGTCAGAATCTTCGCTTCCGCACCGGATGAGCGCATCGCGAACACGCCCCCGAAGCTCTTCGAATGAAGAGACATCTTGTCCTGTAGCTTCGAGACGCGCTACGCCGCGCAGCCATCGGAGGATTTGCTTCCGGACGGACTCGGCATCATCGGATCCCCACTCCCTGGCGAGGCTCCTGTTTTCGAGCAGCCAAGAGACCAGTGGAGCTGCGACAGTCACGTCGGAAGCACCGTTGTAGGAGAACCGAACCATCGCCGTTCGAAGAAATTCCGTTTGCTCGTCGGGATTGTTCACCAGCGTCGGCGTCAGTTCAGTAAGGAGCTGGCCGGCCCAACCGGCCGTCAGCAATGCCTCCCACGGCACTTCCATCCAACGCTGGCCGTGGTTTATCGAGAGATCAGCAAATTGTGCGCGCAGCTGCTCCCACCGCTCTGAGGCTATGCCGACCGATGACAGCATGACTTGCGCGAGCTGAGCCTGGGCAAAGAGCCGGGCTGCTCGAATGGCCCAGCGGGGCGCGCTCGCATTGGCGAGCACCTTCAGTCCGCCCTGGAGTAGCAGGCGCGCAGTCGCGAAATCGCGGAGCACGTCAGAGGCGAACCGGTCCCCCCTCTCCCATGTCGCCGAAAATTGATGAGACAGTAGGACTCCATCAGAACGCAGGGAAGATAATGCGGCACCGCCAACGACATACGCTGGCGCACCCGTCAATAGCCCACGCGCGACTTCAATCACGGCCGCTTCGCGATCATCAGGCGAAACGCCGCCCATAGTCGTCTCGCCCCGCCGAATCAGGCCAGACCAGACGATCGAAAATACCTCCGCCTCGGACGACAGGGACGTTGGCATCGGAATTCCGAGTTGAACGGCTCTGAGCAGCAGATCAACAAGGCCGATCCGGCGCAGCAACCATGCTGCTCTTGGGTCCGCTGTCATCCGGGCCAGTGCAGGAACGGCCTTCGCGAGTACCGCAATCTCGTCAGCGGCGAGTGGCGAAACAAGAAACTCTAAAGGCTGCTCCATCCCCTCTCCGCGCAGATGGTTGCGTAGTGAATCGGCGGCATCATCGCGGACAACCAGAATGGCCGTCATCCCCACGGCGGCTGCGGCCCTCACGAGTGCGCCTAGAGATTGCGAGTCGCATTCCTGTATCACCTCAGCTCCGTCCAGAACGAAGGCACTCTTTGGAGCGGATGGAGCTGCGGCCAGCAGATCGCCCGGAGCCATCCCCAAAGCTGTCCGCAGATCTATTACCGCGGGGGGCAAGTCGCGGAGGCTCGCCACGAGCGCGACACCGCCCGACGACCTGATGGAATCCACAGCTCGAAGCGCGACTGCAGACTTTCCCACGTCGGGTTCCCCGCGAACAATAATGGCGCTGGCTGCGGGCGAGTTCATCACCAGCTGAGCAAGTTCTTCGACGACAGCGGACCGGTCTATGCTGAATTCTTCGCCGGTTCCCGGTAGTTTCAACGAACCGGATGTCCTGGCGCGCAGCTCCGATTCCAGCAGCTCGATCTGGGGCCGTGCGTGAATGAAGTCCGGCGCCTCACCAAGCAAGCCGAACGATCGTAGATCACGGCGCAACATCGGCCGCGTAAACGCTCCGGCGCGAATTGCTGATCCGCCGGCAATGCTCACGAGGCGAAGGCGCAGGTCTTCTGCCCTCGATGCATCACCAGTGAGGGCAGTCAATCGGGCGACAAGGTTGGTGCGTGCCGGCGCCACGTCACCCTCTAACTGCAGCCCGATAACAAAAAGCGCCTGGAGCAACTGCCATGTCAACTCCCCTATGCGGTCTCCGCTTGCGGCCGAATTCCCGCGGTAGACTTCAGCGGCTTCGACGAGATCCAAAACGTTTTGCAGCCGGCCTCGCATCTGCCTCAAGTGCTCTCGCTCCGCATTGACGGCGGCCACGAAGCTCGCCCAATCCGGTTGGCGCCGGGCTACTTCGGTGAGCGCAGCAACTTCCGATGCCGGCCCGAACGGCGCGGAAATCGCCAAGCCAAGACGCGCCCGCCCTGAAGTGAGGGAGATTGGATCGCTGGCGACCGCTTCGAGAAAATCGGCGAAGAGCTTCACTGTCGACTCCTCGCTCTTGCCAATTGTGGGCCGGCGCCGGCACGCCACACGCAACATGCGCCGACCGCCAGGCGAAGATCCCTCAATCGCCACATCGTCGACGGCAGAATGCGCGCCCTGTTGCACCGCGACGCTTAACACCGTAAATTCATCGCCAAGGCCCTCGATGGGTTGGCCCAGGAGTAGGCTCGCCAATGCGGAGGCCGCGTATTCGTGTTCGAGGATGACACCGCCGCCCCCTGTCGCGTAAGGACTGCTTCCGGGCTTTTCAGACTGGTGCAGGTTCGTTCTCCAGGGAGCGCTGTTTTGGTGCCAGCACTACCCTATGTAATACTCGCGCATCACGCTGTAAGGGCGCGAATGAGACTCGACGGCCCGTATTGCCGCCGTAAAAGTGGCTCGTACCGCTTGGTGCCACTTTGAATTGTGGCACCAAACTGGATCATCAGACGTGGGCCGCAAATCCCGTTGTCGGAAATCTCGGCGGATTAGGAATGAGAAACGCCCATGTGGCTTTGAACGGGTTTCTCAGCCTTCGCGTATCCTGTAACAGCAGGAGTAAACACGCGACCCGGTTCACACCCAGATTCCCCCTTTTCAGCCGGTCCTCAGTTCGCAAGCCGCAAGGGATTCACGATCTTCAGGCCGATGAAGTCCCTTTCGTTATCCGTGACAAGAACGCAATCATTCGCTTCGGCGACTGCGGCGACGATCATGTCGAGGGGACTCCGAGGGTGCCCGGCTGCGGTCCCGTAAGCCATCAGGCGCGCCCAGACAAGGCCGGCCTTCTCATCGAACGGGAGCACGCGGCCGGAGAATAGTGCTTGGGGACCCTCGGGGCCCGAGAACCAACGTTCCAACTCCTTCCGCTTCTTTCCGGCAGGCCTCTCAAGCAGCCCGCGCCGGATCTCAGCGACAGTCAGAGAGGAGATAAACAAATCCTCGTCGGCTTGTTCAGCCATCCACGCGACGAGCGCGGCCGAAGGCGCCGGTTTGGCGACATTGCCGATGATATTCGTGTCGAGAAGGTGGCGGCTCACAGGTCCACCTTGCGGCCAGAGGCGATGGGCGTCTCCGGAGTTGTCGTAGAACGTGGCAATATCCGCCAATCGCAGCGCTTGAGGGGCATTGGCGAGGCTTCTGGCGTACCGCGCCTTAGGGACCACGCAAGAATAGACTCGCAGCGCCGACGCGGCAGGCACGAGTGCCTGCGCCACACGGCGAAGTAGCCAAATGTGAAGTTATGCTTGCGTGGTCCCTTGCGGCGGCGAGGGCCGCGGCGGATGGATCGACGGAAGCGGGTATCCCCCTCCACTCAGCCAGATGTCTCGGGCGAAGTCGCGTGGAGCCGGGGGCCTCGTCCGCCCCACCGATTACCGCTCGCCCGGCGGCGGGGCGTTGGGGTTGCCGCGGCCGCCGCGGGCGGGAGGCTTCCAGCCGTCGTTGGATGGACCGTTCTGGAAAAAGAAGGCGTCTTTGCTCAACGGATGGCCGGTGGCGTAGATCGCATTGGCCTGTCCGAAGATCTTGCCCGCCCTCTTCGTGTCGTCGTGAATCTTGGTGACCATCGCCTGGTATTGGGGGGAGTCCTGGGCGAATCCCGAAAACTGGCTCAGATCGTTGTTGCCGACGATCACGACATCGATACCGGGCACCGAGGCGATGTCGAAAGCGTTGGCCACGGCGGTGGGCGTCTCGAGCATGATCACCACCAGCATGTTGTCGTTGATGGTCTGGTGGTAGTTGATACCGTTGATGCCCCAGATGGTCATTGCCTGGCCCTGCCCGGTGCTGCGCCGTGCGACCGGCGGATAGCGCGCCCATTTGGCGGCCTCGCGAGCCCGGTCCACATCATCGACCGTCGGGACGACGATGCCCAGCACCCCGATGTCGGTGGCGTGCTGGATGTGCCATTCCTGCGCGTCGGGCAGCCGGATCATGGGAATGGCCGCGACGTGCGGGCAGGCGGCGATCATCTTCTCGATATCGGCGAACTCCAGGGTACTGTGCTGCATTTCAAACCAGGTATAGTCGTAGTGCTTGGCCGCCTCGCAATAGGCGGCCGGGTCCATCTTGGATTGCGTGAAGCTGAAGATCTGTTTGCCGTCGAGCAGCTTCTGCTTGGCCGTGTTATACAGCTTCACCGGTTTAGCAGCCGGCGCCTGTTGTGCTTGTGCCCCAACCAGGCACAGCATCGTGCCGATCGCGGCTGGCAGGACGATTCGTTTGATATTCATAAACCTCTCCGTGGTTTTCTTTCTACTTCACGACGCCGGGCGCCGTCTCACTCATGCCTTCCACCCATCCCGGATACCATCGAAAAATGTTGCCGGTCAGGCTGCCGATGAAGATATCGCCGTTGAGGCCGAGCGACAGCCAATGCCCGGGACTTTCCATGGAGCCTAAAATCTTGCCCGTCGCTATGTCGACGTGCATGATCCGCCCCGCCAGCGTATCGTAGGACAGGTTCTCCTGGTTGTTTCTGTGCGTGACGATCCACAGCTCGTCCTTGGGCGAAATGTCCATTCCCTGGGTAGCCCCGAGATGGGTCCACTGCCGGAGGAATTTGCCATTGGAATCGAAAATCTGGATACGATTATTCTCGCGGTCGCTGACATAGACATTCTGGTGGGAATCCACCCTGACGGCATGGGGGGTGTTGAACTCTCCCGGTCCAGTGCCGCGCTTGCCCCATTCCATCAGGTACTTGCCCTCGCGGGAGAACTTGACCACGCGGGAGTTGCCGTAGCCGTCGGAGACGAAGAAATCGCCGTTGGGTAAGAAGGCAATGTCGGTGGGACGGTTGAATGTGTCCTGGGTTACGCCCGGCTTTCCCTTGGTGCCAAAACTACGCAGAAGCTTGCCGTCGCCGCTGAACTCCATGACCAGGTGGAAGCCGGTATCGGTGGCCCACACGTGGCCATTGCCGTCCACCCGCAATCCGTGAACGACGCTGAACACACCCTTGCCGAAGGAGCGGAGGAATTTCCCCTTGCCGTCGAAGACCACGATGGGGTCGGCTCTGGGGCCGCGTTGGCCGGCGTACACCGTGCCATCGGCAGCCACGGCCACAGACGACAAGCGGCCATACCTCCAGCCATCGGGCAGCGTGTCCGGTTCCTGTCCGAACAGGATCATGACCCGGTACTTGAGCAAGCCACCCTCGTGCGGATACCAGCCCTGTTGCGCGGAACAGACCGCGACGAAAAGAATGGCGAAAGAGATCGATAGAAACCAGTGTGTTTGTTTCATGTGTTGGAGCTTCCTGTTATCAGTACCCGCGCTGCTTGTCGACCACGTTCATCAACGGCAGGCCGCTGGCGTAACGCCGAATGTTGTCGGCCAGCAGCCCAATCAGCCGGATCTGGCGCTGCGGCGAATATCCCGAGGTGTGGTCGGTGATGATCAGGTTGGGGCAATCCCACAACGGAGAAGCCGATGGCAGGGGCTCCTGGCGCACCACGTCCAGCCCGGCGCCCGCGATCCAGCCCTCCTTCAGCGCGGCAATCAGCGCCGGCTCGTCCACCAGCGTGCCCCGGGAAAGACCGAGGAAGTAAGCCGTCTTCTTCATCGCCCGGAACACCTTCTCATTGAACATCCCCTGGGTTTCCTTGGTGGAGGGGCACGTATTCACCAGGATGTCGACTTGGGGAACCATTTCCATGAGCCAGGCCGGCTCCCGCAGAACGTCGACGAAAATGGGCTTGACCAGGGGTTTCGCATCGGTCGCCAGAATCCGCATGTTGAAACCGTACTTGGCGTGCGTCGCCACGGCTTGGCCGATGCCGCCCATGCCGACAATGCCCATGGTCATGCCTTCGACCTCGACCAGGTTCCGCTCGGNNAGGCTCAACAGCATCCCGATAGCCGACTCCGAGATGGCCGGGGCAAACATCCGCGCCATGTTGGTGACCACCACGTTACTCTTGTTGAGCTCCGGAAACAGGACCGTCTCCATTCCGGCTTCAGTGGCTTGCAGCCACCGCAAATTCTTCGCCCTGGCGAGCATTTCCGCGTTGAGCGCGCCGAATATGACGTCGGCTTCGGGCAGCATTTTGTCCAGTTCCGCGCGATTCGCCGGCAACATCATTTGAACGTCCTTGCCCTGGGACGTAATCTGCTTGATTTCCGCCGCCGTGTACCTGGCCGGGGGAACCACGGATGAGGCCGTCGCCGTCACGATTCTGATCCGGTCGGGCGGCGGATCGAAGATGGCAATCCTGTCCGAAGCAACCAGAACCGGTGCTGCTGAAGCCGCGGCGGCGGCGGACATAAACAATCTACGGGATACGGAGCGATCGGTCATTGTTTCTCCTTGCCGGCATACCGATTTCCCAAACACGCGCGCCCACGCGGATCAGAATTCGCCAGCGGGATATACGGGAAAAAGAGCCGCTAAATCGGATTATGAGACTACTAGATGGTAGTCCGATTCAGGTACCGCGTCAAGAAGGCCGGGGGGGCTTTCCTAGTTGAGCGGGGTGCGCACGACGAGCCCATCCTTGACGCGCGCGATCAGGGCGGAGAAGGACGTCGCACCCTGGCTGTCGATGGCCCGGTAGCGCGGGCCGAGAGGCTGGCCGAAGTCTCGAAGCGGGTGCGCGGGGAGAGCATGAAGGTGAACGCCGAATTCGCCGCTATCGAGCGAGATCGGGGTGCCTAGCGGTGAAACGCTTTGGCCAGGGGCAAGTCGGGGACCTGCCCCACGCGATCGCGGATAGAATGGGAGATTCAATATGCAACAGAAGATCTCTCCCGCTTCCGCGATCTCGGGCGACATTGTGCTGCCGGGCGATAAGTCGATCTCGCATCGCTACGCTCTCATCGCGGCCATCGCCGAGGGCCCGACGCGGATACGGAATTATTCGACGGGGGCGGATTGCCATTCTACGCTGGGGTGCGTAAGGGCGCTGGGGATCGAGGTGGAGGGAGCGGGGACGGAGTTCACGATTCGCGGCCGGGGGCTCGAGGGGCTGCGGCAGGCGGCTCAAGATTTGGACGCGGGCAATTCGGGGTCGACTATTCGGATGCTCTCGGGGATTCTGGCGGCGCAGCCGTTCCGCACGCGCATCGGCGGGGATGAATCGCTTTCTCGACGGCCCATGCGGCGGATCATGCGGCCGCTGGCGGAAATGGGGGCGACGATCGGGGCGCGCGACGACCAGTTTCCGCCGCTCGAGATCCAAGGCGCGAAGCTGCGGGGCATCGACTACGCGCTGCCGGTGGCGAGCGCGCAGGTGAAGACCTGCGTGCTGCTGGCGGGGCTCTATGCGGAGGGCGCTACGTCGGTGACGGAGCCGGCGCGGTCGCGCGACCACACCGAAATCGCGCTGCGCGAATTTGGCGCGGAGGTCACTGTGGAGCGCCGGAAGATCACGGTGGCGGGGCGGGGGAAGCTGACGGGGCGGGAACTGGCGGCGCCCTCGGACCTGTCTTCGGCGGCCTTTTTCATCGTGGCGGCGCTGCTCGCGCCGGGGTCGAAGCTGGGCATACGCGGGGTGGGGCTGAACCCCACGCGCTCGGCGCTGCTCGATTTTCTGATGGGGATGGGAGCGCGGATTCGCGTCCTCGACCTCGAAAGCCGCAACGGCGAGCTGGTGGGCGATCTGCTGGTGGAGCATTCCGAATTACGCGGCGGCGAGATCGCGGGCGGGCTGACGGCGGCGCTGATCGACGAGATCCCGGTGCTGGCGGTGCTGGGGGCGGCCACCGAGGAAGGGCTCACGGTGAGAGACGCCTCGGAGCTGCGCGTGAAGGAAACCGACCGCATACGCACGGTGGTGGACAACCTGCGGCGCATGGGCGTGGAGGCCGAGGAGTTGCCGGACGGCATGGCGATTCCGGGGCGGCAGAAGTTCCACGCCGCGGAACTGGATTCCTTCGGCGATCACCGCATCGCGATGGCCTTCGCGGTGGCGGCGCTCAGCGGCGACGGCGACTCGGTCATCCACGGAGCGGAAGCGGCGTCGGTCTCGTTCCCCGAGTTCTGGGAAACGCTGGGCAAAATCACTTCACATTAATGGCGACGGGGTTGGCGTGCTGGCCGGCCACGGAGAGATCGATGGTCAGGGCGCCGCGGCCGGCCAGCGCGGGCGGCAGCAGGATGTTGACCTGGTCCATGCCGGGGTATTGGGGCTGTGCGCCGGCATACTGAGGCGTGACCAGGACGCCGCCCACCGACACCTGCACATCCGTTAGGGCATTGCGCCCTCGGATGCCGGTGCGCACCACAATGGCCGCGGCGGCGCCGGCGCTGTCGGTGAAAGTGACGGTTGTGCCTGCCAGCGACGTCTGCAATGGAATGGGGCCGGTCACGGTGGAGGGCGCGAGGGCGATTCCGAAGATGCTGACCATGGAGTCGGGAGCGACCGGGCCGGGCACAAAGCTGGCGGCCGAAACCGCGGTTGCCGAAACCACGCTCTGGTAGGCCAGGCCGGTGCTGGTGTACTGGCCGTTCATGATCGCGGTGGAGGCTACGGCCGATGCATCGGCCAAGATCTGGTCGGGCGCGATGGAGTCGTACGCCGAAAGGTAGGCGTGAAAATAGCCGGACCAGAACGGCGAGAACACTTTCAACTGCTTCCACCAGGCGAGCTTGGCGAAGGCCGTCAGGAACTGCTGGTCGAGAGGGGCCCAGAAGCTGAAGGGGTCGCGGGCCGATATGGAGTCGTTAGTGGTAACGGCCACGCCGGTGAACTCCGCTTCGCGCCGCTTTTCGAGCCAGGCCTCGCACATGGTCACAGGTTTGCCCGCCGACTGCGCCAGGTCGATCAGTGTGATGGTGTCGGTGAGAAAGGTGCGGTCGACGGGATAGACGTGCAGGTCGATGAAACTCAGGCGGCTCTTGGCGGCGAGCGCCTGGATGTAGCCCTGCGCGTTGTCGATCCACGTTCCCACGCCCGCGCCTACATTCGTGGTGGTGAATCCCGCGGAGTTGAGTTGCGAGAGGAAGATATCCACCATCGAGGAGAAGCCGGGGACCGTGGCGATGAAGGGCTTGCCGGTGGTCTCGGCTTCGGTATCCGGCTCCTCGGCGATGACCAGGTAGTCCGGCTGGATTTCGCGGGCGATGGTGAGGATCTGCTGCGCGCGGCCGGCCAGGTACATGGGGTCGGCGAGCGTGGGGCAGTAACCGGGTACGTCCACGACGCCGGTTTCCACCACCATCTTCATGCCGGCCGCATGGATGTTGACGGCCAGTTGTTTGTAGAAGCTCAGGTAGCCCTGATAGTCGAACGCGTCGAACGGCTGGTAGAGGATGGGAAAACCAATGGCGACGGTCACCGTGTTGACACCCAGCGCGTGCAGGCTGGCGAGTTCAAGTTGCGCGCCGGTGCCGGCACCTCCTGTCAGCAACTGAATACCGCGGTTGCGGCACGGGTTGGTTCTGGGCCAAGGCCGGCAGCGCGCAGAGGGCGATCAGGAGAGATGTTCGCATCGCAGGCCGGCGATCAGCGCATCGAGCGCGATGGTCTTCTGAATGTTGCGGCGGATGAGGCGTGCGATTTCATCCACCTGCGCGACGGCCTTGCGGATCCAGAGAAATTGCAGCTTGCCGGCGAGCGCTTCGAGATCGCCCCGAATATCCTGGTTGTGGATCTCGCCGCCGCTTTCGCGCAGAACCAGCAGGTCGCGCAGCAGTTCGTAGAGCACCTTGAGATGCAGATCGAGGCGCTCGCTCTTGCTGCGGCCGATGGCCTCGGAAACCGGGACCCAGGAGCCGAACGGCGCCAAGTTGGCGGCCACTTTGACGAGCGCCAGCATGGCGGCGCGGCGCTTGTCGTGGGCCTCGAGGTCGAGCGAAACGGCGAGGCCGGGGCTGCCGGCGGCCAGGGCCACGCGACGCTCGGGCTGGTCGAGATGGCGCGAGGCGGCGAACTGCTCCATCTGGCCGCGCGCGAGCGGAGAGAAGTGGAACGGCACGGCGCGCGAGCGGATGGTGGGCAGCAGGTCATAGGCGTTTTCGGCGGTCATGACGACGATGAGGTGGGGAGGCGGCTCCTCGAGCGTCTTGAGCAAGGAATTGGCAGCTTGATCGTTGGCGCGGTCGACGCGATCGATCAGGAAGACGCGCCGGGCGCCCTTGTGGGGCAGGTACTGAGCGCGGTCTTTGAGCAGGCGGGTCTGCTGGATGGAGATCTGGCGCAGGGGGCCGTCGGGCGCAAAGGTGACGAAATCGGGGTGGGTGGAGAAGAGCAGCGGGTCTTCGTTGCGCTTGTCGGCGGACCATTTCTCGCGCGTGGCGACGGTCTCGAGGTTGTGGGGGAGGCTGAGGTCGTCCTGTTCGATCTGCTCGGGGTGGCCCAGCAGGCGCGCGCCCAGGCGGCGGGCGAGGGTGGCCTTGCCGACCCCCTCGGGACCGGAGAAGAGCAGGGTCTGCGCGAGGCGCTCGTGCGCGATCATCCGCTCGAGCGCGCCGGTGACGTGCGGATTGCCCCAGAAGTTGTCAAACATAGGCGCTGACGATGCTCCAGACCTGGCGTTCGATGGCATCCACATCGGCGCGGCCGTCGACCAGTTTGACGCGCTCGGGCTCGCGCGCGGCAAGCGCGTGGTAGGCCTCGTAAACCTTGCGATGGAATTCGATGGATTGGTCGTCCATGCGGGTTTCGCAGTGCGGTTGCGCCAGATTGCGGGCGCGGGCGCGTGCGAGGCTGGTTTCAGCGTCGATGTCCACCAGCAAGGTTAGGCCGGGCTTGAGGCCGCGGCAGGCGATGCGTTCCAGCGCAACGATGGTATCCACGCCGAGGTCGCGGCCGCAGCCCTGGTAGACCAGCGAGGAATCCGTGAAACGGTCGGCCAGCACGATCTCGCCGCGGTCCAGCGCGGATGCGATCCACTCATCCACATTCTGCGACCGCGAGGCGAAATAGAGCAGCACTTCGGTGGTGGGGCTGAGTTCCTGGTTGGCGGCATCCAGCAGGATGCGGCGGATCTTCATGCCGATCGGCGTGCCGCCGGGCTCGGCGGTTTCCAGCACAGTCCGGCCCAAGCCGCGCAGGCGGGCGGCCAGGCGGTGCATCTGGGTGGTCTTGCCGGAACCATCCATGCCTTCGAAGGTGATGAACAGACCGCGGGTTGCCATGGGAACCTTCCATTGTAGCTACCGGAACAATTCCACCGGGCAGCCCAGGTCCTGGATGGCGCTGCGCGCGGTGCTGGCGGCCATGGGATCTTGACCTCTTTGATGGTAGAGCAGCACCACGTTGCGGGAGGCCGTGCAGAGCTGGCTGTGCACCAGGGGACAATCCAGATTCAGGCTCACCGATCCCCCCACATTCCGAATGGCGCAGCTTTGCGGTTCCGTGCGCTGGTACAGGTCTACCAGCTCGGAAGCGAATCGGGTGTTACTGGAATCCACGCCAAGGCCCTCCATCAGCGTGATGGCGGCCTGTTGCGAGTCACCGAGGGCGCGCCAGGCGGCGGACATCTCTTCGTAGAAATCCATTTTCGGCTGGAGCGTGCGGCCGTACTGGAATGCCTCTACAGCCTTGCGGGGATCGGAAAGGCGCATGTACGCGCGGCCCAGTTCCAGGTAGAGTTGATACCAACCGGAAGCGACCAGCCTCGCGCCGCGGCTGGCGCGATCGATTCTTTCCCCATGCAACAGCGCGTCCAGCGCTTTTTGGAACCAGTAGCGGCTTTGCGGCGCGGCCAGCGTGTCGCCCTTCATGCGATAGCAAAGGCCGGCATTGACGTATGCCGCGGAGATGTTGCGTTGGTCGGGGAGGGGGTCGAGAATGGCCAGGGAGCGGCCGGCTTCACCGACGGCGGCGTCCAGCGCCGGCCTTTTGGCGATGATCAAATCGGTCGCCAGGATGGTGTGTGTCTTATAGCTGCCGGGGCACACTTTGACGGCGCTGGTCCAGAGGCTTAGATCGTCGAGCCAGTCGAAGTTGCGCGTGTAAGTGCGGGCGGCGAACGCCACCGAAACCAGCGCCAGCGCCACCGGCGCGACGCTGGGAAGGCGCCGGCAAACGGCATAGACGGCCACTACCAGACAGCCGGCGAATGCGATCGAGGGCAAGTACAGAAAACGCTCCGCCATGATGGTGCCGATCAGGAGCGCGAGGTTGGAGGTGGGCGCCAGCGCGGCAAAGAAGAACGCAATGAAGAAGAAGACCGGCTTGCCGCGGCGGTAGCAGACAATCGCCACGGCCGCGAGGGCCGCACAGGCCGCCACGGCGATGAGCGCTTGCCAATCGCGCCAGGTGAACAGCGGGATCTGGTTGTAGGAGTAATCGCAGGAAAGGCGGCTGGGCCAGAGCAGCAGCCATAGATACTTTCCGATGACTTTGATGGCGGTGAGCCGGGCGGTCCAGAAGCCGGCGCCTACCAGGGGGTTGTCGCCGAAGGGAACCAGCGCGGAGGGTAGCTTGGCGAGGACTTGGCCGCGGATGTAGAAGAAGACCAGAAACGGCGCCGCCAGCGCCAGGTATCCGGCGGCGCGGGAGCGCCAGGCCTGGGGGAAGGCGAGATCGTAAATCACCATGGCGGCCAGCACCACCACGGCGCTCTCTTTCGAAAACAGCCCGATGGTGACCGCCAGCGCCAGGCCGGAGAGCCATGCGAGTTTGCGCCAGCCCGATGCGGCCCCGCCCTGGACGTGGCAGAGCAGGCCGGCGAGCACGCCGAACGCGGCCAGCAGATCGGCGCGGCCCACAATGTTGGTGACGGATTCGGTGAGGACCGGATGCACTGCCCAGACGGCGGCTAGCGCAAAGGCGAGGCGCTCTTTCAGCTTGGCCTCCTGGAACAACAGCAGGGCCAGCAGGAAGACCAGCGCGATATTGACGGCATGCAGCGCGAAATTGACCCAATGATAGCCGGCCGGATGGGGGCCGTTGCCGAAGATGGAGTAGTTCAAGAGGTAAGAGAACGTGGTCAGCGGGCGGTAAAGCCCAGTGGTCATCAGGTTGTGCCAATATTCCTGGGTCAGGATGAGGTGAAGATTCTCGGGGGTGGCGGCCCTGATTCGGGAATCCTGGAGAATCACGCCGGCATTGTCAAACGCAAAGCCGGCCCGGAAAGAATTGGAATAGGCGAAGAGCGCGAACGCCCACAGCGCCAGTATCGGCAGCCCGCGGCGCCGCCAGATTTCGCGGTTCGGGACCGCGGCTATGGCTGGCGCGACGCGAGGCCGTTCTCTTTGCCGGCTGGTTTTCATGGACGATCACGACCATCTTAGAACGATGCTAGTTTTTCAGCTAGACTGGAATCTGGATGAACTTCGATCAAGCCCCGATGCTGGTGATCTGGGAAGTGACGCAGGCGTGCGACCTGGCGTGCGTGCATTGCCGGGCCTCCGCGCAATCGGAGCGGAGTCCGGCCGAACTAAGCACGGAACAAGGATACCGGCTGCTGGATGAGATCCGTTCCTTCGGGGAGCCCCTGATGGTCTTTACCGGCGGCGACCCGCTCAAGCGGCCGGACCTCTACGAACTGATCCGCTACAGCGTCAAGATCGGGTTGCGCACCAACGTGACCCCCAGCGCCACGCCGCTGCTGACGGCGGAAGCCATCGAGGACTTCCAGGCGGCCGGCATCGCCCGCATGGCCATCAGCCTGGACGGGCCGGACGCCACCACGCACGACGAGTTCCGCGGCATCCCGGGCACGTTCGACCGCGCCATGTTCGCCCTGCGGCATGCGCGCGATATCGGGCTCGACACCCAGCTTCAGACCACCGTCACGCGGCGGAACATGGCGCGCCTGGCGGAGGTGGCCGAGATCGCCAAGGAGGTGCGGACCAGGATGTGGAGCCTGTTTTTCCTCATCGTGACCGGCCGCGCGGAGGAAGGCGACGATCTCCTGGCGCCGGAATACGAGCAGGTCTTCGAGTTCATGTACGAGCTTTCCAAGACCGCGCCTTTCGGCGTGAAAACCACCGAGGCCATGCATTACCGCCGCTACGTGGCGCAGCGCATCAAGGCCGAGCACGGCGTCACCGAAAACCAAAACGCCAAGGGCGTGGCGTTTCGAACCGCGGGCGTGAGCGACGGCAAGGGTTTCGTGTTCGTCTCACACACCGGCGAGATCTTCCCCAGCGGATTCTTTCCGGTAAGCGGCGGCAACGTGCTCGACGATTCGCTCACCGATGTTTACCGCAACTCCGACCTGTTCCTTACCCTGCGCGATACCAGCCAACGCCACGGCAAGTGCGGCATCTGCGAATACCGGAACATTTGCGGCGGGTCGCGCTCGCGGGCCTACGCTTTGACCGGTGATTTCCTGGCCGAGGACCCGCGCTGTATTTATCAACCGCATTTGGCGGACGCGGTGTTGGACTGAAGTGCTAACTGATAACATTTAGACATGTCTGAAGACGCACTTTTCTCTCTGGCCGGCCAAGTGGCGGTGGTGATCGGAGGAGGCGGTGTCCTCGCCGGGGCAATGGCGACCGGGCTGGCGCAGGCCGGGGCCGATATCGCCATCCTGGATGTGTTCGCGGAAGCCGCGGAAGCCCGCGCGACAGCCATTGCGGCGCTGGGGCGGCAGGCCATCGGCGTTCAGTGCGACGCCACCAGCAAGGCCGATCTCGAGAAGGCTCTGGATAGAGTGCTCCAACGCTTCGGGCACGTGGACACTCTCATCAATGCGGCGGGAGTGAACTCCGCCACGCCGTTCTTCGAGATCACCGAACAAGAGTGGCAGCGCATCCTGGATATCAATTTAAAGAGCGTTTTTCTGGCGTGCCAGGTGTTCGGCAAGGTCATGGTGGATGCGGGCCATGGCGGCTCCATCATCAACATTTCGTCGGCTTCGTCCGGACCGCCGCTGTCGAAGGTGTTCACCTACTCGGTGACCAAGGGAGGGGTGAACCAGATCACGCAGTTCCTGGCGCGGGAACTGGCGCCCTACAACGTCCGGGTGAACGCCATCCGGCCGGGGTTCTTCCCCGCCGAGCAGAACCGCAAGATCCTCACCGAAGACCGCGTCGCCAGCATCATGGGACACACGCCGATGAAGCGGTTCGGGGAAAGTTCCGAGCTGGTGGGAGCGGCGGTCTACCTGGCATCGCCGCGGGCGTCTTCCTTTGTGACGGGGGCCATCATAAGCGTGGATGGCGGGTACACCGCCATGTCCATCTAAGTTCTCAGGCGGAATACATCGCCGCCACTTCGTAATCCAATACCTTGGGAATCGTGAATTCAATGGTCCCGCCGGCGATTCGAAACGGGATGTCCGTTCCGGCCCGCAACAGTTCCACGCGGGTCACGTGTCTGCCGGCCGGCAGTGTCATTCGAACCTTCTGCGCGCCGATCGGATAGAAATTCCGGATCCAGCCGCGGTGCATGGCCGGGTTCGTGTAATTCAGGACGTGAACGGCGAAACCAGCCTGCGTCTCCCACGCGAATGTCTCGACGACGCCCTCGCCCTCGATGGTCACGGGTGGATTGGCGCCCGCGACCCAGCGGATGGAATTCTGCAGAAGCCGCGCCAGATCGGTATGGCCGGATTGCCACATGGTCCGCTCGACGTCGCCCGGAAAGTACACGAGCCGGCTCTTCCCTTTTTCCCGCACGACCACCGCCGGTTCGCCGGTGTGCGATGGCGAAGGGTAGGACAATTCCGGCGGGTAAGCCACGAAGCCGGGCACCACGGTCAGGATGGGCCCATCGACCGGCGCCACGGGCACGCGGTTTTCCGCGCCGGGGATCCAGTTCGTACCGGCGAAGCCATTGAGAATGGCGTGCCGCTTCTCGATGCGCGCCAGGTACGCGTTGCCGGTTGTGCCCACGATATCGCCCGCCTTGCGGATGCCGAAGACGTCCGCCAGGCCGAAATCGGCACGGCGCTCGTTGCGGTCGGTGTACAGGCTGGTCTCGAAGGTGGCCAGCAGCGAGCCTCCGCCATCCACGTATGCGCGCAATTGCCGGCACTGCCGGTCGCTGAGCAGCGCGGTGTTGGGAAGCAGCAGGGCCGAGTACTTCTTCAGATCCTCCGGCGCCAGTTTCTCTTCATGCACGAAATCGAAGAGAAAGCGGCCTTCGAGCAGCGCGTAGTACATGCCGTCCATGTACTGCGGCATGAGCGCCCCGCGTGGCGGTTTGTAGAACAGGTGGGTCCGCTGGCCCATGACCACGCCCACATTGGCGATCGACCGCTTGTTGACGAAGTGGGCGTCGTGCCGGGCCATCCAGTTGAAATACTGGTGCGCCGGCTCCAGCCAGCGGCGGTCCTCGCCCATTCCGTTCTCGCCGCCGATAATGTGGTGATAGGCCACCAAGCCCGCGGCAAGGGTCTCATTGAACCACATCTGTTCTTCCTGCTGCGACTTGTAGACGTTGCGCCAACGCGGACGGCCGGTGGACCATGCGCCTGTCACGTTGGTGGCCATCTTGCCCCTCTGCACGGCGTTGCAGACCCGGCCCTGCAGCGCGCATCCCCAGATGGGCGTATCGTCTCCGCCGCGGCCCTGGTTGTCGCACTGGAACCACTCGCAGATTTCTCCGAGCTCGACCAGGTTGGCTGTGGAACGGATGCCGCCGCCGAGATTGGCGAAATAAAAGTTCGACGGCTTCTTCTCCTTGGCGATGGAATCGTAGAGCTTCCATAGGTACATGGTGCGCTCGTTGAATTTGTCCCAGTAGGCCAGGGTCCCCGGCTGCGGCAGGTTCCGGCACTGGTCGCAATGGCAGACCGGCATGGCTCCCAGCGGCGGCCATGCGTTGGTGAACAGGCCGTCCACGTCGTAAAGCGAGTTGATCTCCCGCATGATGGCCGGCATGTAATCGGTCATGTAAGTGGTGAACATGCAGGTGCGGAACAGCCTGGGGTCCTCGGTGTGGTGCACGGCATTGGCTTGCGCGTCGCGCTGGAACCACTCCGGATGGGCCTCGACCGCGTCTTCCCAATTCAGGTCCGGACTCATGCGCGCAATCACTCGCAACCCGCGCTTCTTGGCGGCGGCGCAGCAGTCACCGAAGAAATCCCGCTCCCCCAGGAACTTGCCCTTCCGGTGGAACGGCACCTTGGTTTGATAAAAAGCCAGTATCCCGGTGACGCTCACCATGATGGCATCCACTTTCAGACTGGCCCAGTAGTCGGCCCACTCCTCGACGTTCAAGACGGCGGGATCGTGTTCGGTCATATTGGTCTGGCCCAGACGGCGGATCTTCCGCTGCCACGGGACCTCCGCGTCGGCGGCTAATAGGGGACCAGCCAGGGTGGCGGCCGGGATGACGATGAACTCGCGGCGATTGATTTCCATTTGGATCTCCCGATTGAACTCCCGTGCGCCGGCTACACTTTGTGTTTGGCGATAAAATCCGCCGCTGGCTCGCTGCTCATCCCGGGCGCATCCGGCGCCGGCACTTCGCCGTTCACCATCTTCTGCTTGCCGCCGGACTCCATGTAAATCGCATTGGGAATCGCGCACAGGATATTCATATTCACCGGACCGCCGCCGTGACTGGCCAGTTCCACGCCGAAAGCGTCCGAGATGGCGGCGATCTCCATCCACTCGGTCGGGCCGCCGGCGCGGCGATTGTCCGGCTGCACCACGTCGGCGCCCTTCTTCAGCAGCAGATCCATGAACGCGTGCTTGTTGTACTCGTTCTCGCCGCAGGCAATGCGCATGTCGAGCGCCGCCGCCAGCTCCGCATAGCCTTCGTGGTCGTAGGGCACGATCGGCTCTTCGTACCAGAAGCAGCCCAATTGCTGATAGGCCCGGCCCCGGCGCAACGCTTCCGCGCGGTTGTAGGCCTGATTCGCGTCCACCATGATGCGAACGCCCTTGCCGGCCGTCTTGAATCCCACCTCGATGCGCTCCACGTCGTCATCCAGATCGAATTTGCCGACCTTGACCTTGAAGGCGCGATAGCCTATTTCCAGCGTCTCGTCGATGGTGCGTTTATATTGGGAATGGTCCTTGTCGTTTTCGCGATACCAGCCGCACATGGCGTAGGCCGGCATGCGGTCGCGCACCGCGCCGAGCATCTTGTAAACCGGCAGTCCGGCGGCTTTGCCCAGGATGTCCCAGACGGCGATGTCCACCACGGACATAGCGAACTGGGTGACGCCTTGCACCCCCTGATACTCGAGCGCGCGCCAAAGGTCGTTGCGGATCCTCTTGGGGAACGCGGGATCCTGGCCCATCAGCACGGGTTTGATTTCGTGCTCCAGGATGGTCTCGACGACGCGTGGTCCCCCGGCGATCATGCCGAAGCTGCTGTAGCCCCAGCCGGTAATGCCGGCGTCCGTCTTGAGGCGGAGGACGACGCCGCCGCCGTCTCCGCCGAAATCGTGGATCGCGTCGCTGTAGGGCTCGGCAGGGACGCGCAGAAGATCCGTCTCGAAGCCCGTGATCTTGATTTGTCGCTTGGCCTCCGCCGCCATTGCCAGGCCGCGGCTCAGGCCCCCGGAGAGGGGGGCGGCGGTGGCCATCGTCAGAAGGTTTCGCCTGGTCAGCATGATTACCTCCCAGAATATCAGCCGCGCCGAGAGATGGAATTCCCGATCATCGGCGTGGACCGCGCGGACGGGCGCGTTGCGGGACGCGCGGTGGCGGCCCCGGCCGCATCTCGCGCACCAGCGCACCCATCAAGGCCAGGAATAAAACCACCAGCACGGCCTGCGGCACGACTGCGCGCCAAGCGGATGTGCCGGCGACGTCATCGCCGAGGAACTCGAGGTTGTAATCGTGACGCCCCCACCAACCCTGCCAACTCACGGCGTCGCCGTTCAGATCCTGCCGGAGCTGCGCTTGCGCCCGGGACACAACTTCCCGACCCTCGGCGTCCGAGGGTCGAGAGTCGGCGAGGATGCCGAGATACCGCCGGCACAGGGCGAATCGGTGCTTGAAGAACCAATTCCCCCAGGCCATTTCGGAAAGCCCGTCGCGGGTGGGCGATCCCATCTGGAAGGCCCCGTACCCAAGATTCAGGCCGGTGGTGAAAACGGTTCGTTGCGGAGTGTTTTCGAGCGCTTCGACGCGGGCTTGCAAAAACACTCCCAGCGAGAAATCGACGATACAGCCGGCCACGATGGCGATCGCCGCAACTCGCCGCCAGGGAAAGGCCGCGGCGATCAGCGACAGCCCCAGAACCTCCATGGGAATCAAGGTCAGATGGGCGGAACCAAAGTGGTCCCTCTCGCCAACTACAGCGATCCCGACGATGACCGAGCAAGGTATCAGGACGCGCCAGAATCGCCATTCGTGGACGGCGGCGGAGCGCCGGTGCACGAACCCCCACAACAGCCACACCACGAACGGGCCTCCCACCAGGCCCATGCCGAAGATCAGATTCACCTGGAAGAACCCAAATGCGTTGTCGCGAAGGACGCCCGCGAGATTGGGCTGGCCGGTATACGTCAGCCCGCCTCGCAGCACATACGGCACAATCGAATCCACCAGGTTCGCGCCGATCTTCAATAGGCTATTGCCCCGATACCCTTGCGCGGCGGTCAACGAGGTATTCGACTGGAACGTCACCGTGGGCCCGTACACCGCCACCGACCACGCGAACCAAGTGGCCAGCAGCAGCCCACAGGGGACGGCAATGGCGGCCAGTTCCCGCCACTTGCGCGGCCGTTTCCAGAATACCCGCAGCAGGTAATCGAGCCCCAGCAATACGCAATAGGGGCCGGCCGAGTAGTGCACCAGCAGCCCGGCCGACAAAGCTAAGAACGCCGCTGCCATGCGCAACCGGTCGTTCTTCCTCTGAGCGGCCAGGTAGAACCAAAACGCCAGGACCACGAAAAAAGCGGAAAGGGATTTGGTCCACGTGTAGGTGGCGTTCTCCATCACAACCGGGCTGAAGGCGAAGAGCGCCACCAGCGGCAGCGTCCGCGGCCGGCGTGCCAGGCCCAGCGCCGGCAGCATGAGGCAGCAGGGGAGAAACAGCAGCAAATTGAGAAAGGCGCTGGCCACCTGGAAGAGTTCAAAGCGGTCCTGAGTCCGATCCAGGAAGAACGCCGCCAGCACGTTCATCATCGGCGGTCTGGCGGGCAGTCGATACCCGCTCAATATCGGGGTATCCGCGGGGAAACGATGCAGGAAGAACAAGGACCGCTGGAAATGTTCCAGCCAGTCGCTGCCCCAGCCGAGTCCGGAATAGTTCCGGACGATCGCCAGGATCACGATCGTCCAGAGCAGCAGAAATGCATAACCCAAGACTGCGCGGCGAACGCGAAACGAACGGATCAGTGTAGAGATGTCTTGGCGGCCCAGAAAGCCGAGTAAGACACAGACCAGAGACACCACCACGAAAGCGCCGGTCTGGACCGCAGTGCCGCCGGCGCCGCGCGGGCTGAAGCAGTAGATGCCCCACGCCGCGAGAAAGAGCAGTACGAGCGACAAGCCGATGCCGCCGCAGAGCTTCTCCATGGGGTTCCACGGCAGCCTGCGGACGCAGTAAAACCCCGGCGTAAAGCTGCACACCAAAAGAAGGCAGAGGAGCAGCCCCAACTGGAATACCAACATATGAGACGACCGATCTTCAGTTTAGCCGGGATTTCCGACACGGAAGAAAGCGGGGATCCTCGGGCGGGGGGAAAACCTGGGGATTGACCGCTCTGTCCGCGCGGCGCTCCCGGTACACGCGGAACCGGGGACTGACCACTCTGTCCGCGCGGCGCAAAAGCGGCGCCTTGGGACAGAGTGGTCAGGCCCCTATAGTCTTCAGGGCAATCAGACGGCAACTCTGACCGCCCTGGTGACGGGGGCCGCCAATACGGCCGTGACCTGGAGCTTCAGCCCCAACGTGAGAACTCTCGGCCCCGCCACCGGTCCGACGAACGGGCTGTCCAAATACCTATAAGGCGCCACCGCTCATTTCCAGCCATCAGACCATCACCATTACGGCCACCAGCGTGGCCGACAGCTCGCAGGCCGCCTCGGTGCAGATTCAGCTTCAACCGATCGCGGTCACCGTCCTGGTCAACCCATCCAGCGTCACCGGCGTAACGTGGAGCATCAGCCCGCAGGTGGGCACCATCGATCCCAATACCGGCCTTTATGCCGCGCCCGCCTCCATCGCGACCAGCCAGAAGACCACCGTCACCGTCGGTATCTCCCCAACTTCGGTCTCTCTGACCGACGGCCAGGCCTGGTGCGTGGCGGATGCGACGGGCAACAAGCTCTGCGACGGATTCCTTTCGAATTCCGCTTCGGGCGAGCAGGTGGTGAATCTCTGGCGCGCGGCGGAATTCACCGGCGGCGTGGATGTGACGGCGCAGAATCCCGCTATCGCCACCATCGCCGACCTGGTGGCGCAAGGCGAGCCGCTGCTGCTCTCGCTGGGTCTCTCGCTCAACGGCGCGCTCGCCGGCGGCCACTTCGTGGTGGCCATCGGAATCGCGGCGGACGGGTCCATTGTGATTCAGGACCCCAGCCCTCTTTTCGCGCGCCAATCTGAACGATTACCTCAATGGCTTTACGGTTGGAGCCGGAACATGGACGGGCGGCTTGCGGGGCGTGGCGCGGTTCGCTCTGCGCAGTCCCAGCGGCACGCGGTTCATGGTGGGGGCGCTCTCGCAACCAGCCCGCCTGATGCAGAGTTTGGCGCTCGAGGTGAATTCCGCGGCGGGCGCGTGCGGCGTGCCGCTCGATCTGCTGGACGCGGTCGACTCCTCCGGGAACCCGCCGGCCGCGGGCCCCCTGATTTCGCGCATCGACGTGTGCGACGGCAGCCAGCCGGCCTACCAGATCGCCGTGGGCGCCGATCAGCCGTACCACGCCTTCGTGACGGATCTGGGCGCGGGCGGTTCGTCGATGGATATTTCCGGGAGCGCGGCGGCAACCTACACCGCCACCCGGCCGTTGCTGGCGCTGGCGGTGGGGCCGCAGGATGCGAGCTTCACGGCCGATGCAGTGGTCAACGCCGCTACCTTTACCAGCGGCATCGCGCCGGGCGGCATCATGGCCATCTTCGGCACGGGCCTCTCCGCGCCGGGTGGCGCCACCACGGTCGATATGGATGGCACAATTGCAACCGTGCTCTGGGCCTCCGCTTTCCAGATCAACGCCCAGGTTCCGCCGGGCATCGCGCCGGGGGTCCACATCTTGCGCGTGCGTTCCGTCTCTGGGGCCGCGCAGCAATCCGTAAGTGTGTCCGCCGTTGCACCGGCGATTTTCCCGATGGGCGCGGTGTTGAACCAGGATTTCAGCATGAATGGACCTGCCAATCCGTTGCCCCGCGGGCAGGCGCTGGTGGTGTACGCAACGGGCCTGGGAGCGGTCGCCAAGCAGGGACAACTCTCGGTTACCGCCGCTCCCGTCACCGCGCTGGTCAACGGTCAGGAGTTGCCGGTCGAATTCGCCGGGCTGGCGCCGGGCTATGTCGGTTTATACCAGGTGAACGTGCCGATTCCGGTGGCGACGCCCCCGGGACTAGGTGTTTCCCTTACCCTCAAAGAGGGGGGACAACTCAGCAATACCGTGGCCGTCGCGCTCCAATGAAGAAAAAATGGGACCATTCGGTGCGAAACTATTGACGCGGGGGTGCCCGGCATGGTTTAATCGGGCCAGCTTGATCAGTATAAGGATTTAAGGTGGCCGGCACCCTGTTCCGCATGGAAGAGAACGAATTTCTCTTGACACGGGGCGGGCAATCGGCTATGAATAGATTTACCGCGTCTGGTTTTGGTGCGCAATCTTGCGTTTGTTTCCGGTGAGCACAGAAGAGAAGACAACAAAGACCATGTGCCCCGGGTTAGACTTCAGTAATGCCCGGTGGCCGGCTTGACGGCCGCTGGAAAATTGGCTCTCCGCCCGACACGGAGAAGTTCCCTAGGTTGACTGGACGGTTTGAGGCTTGACTTTGAGGCTCAGGTTGGGAAGAGAACTTCGACCGATTCAAATTTCGCAATTCACAAGGAGAAGGAAATGAATTTTCGCAGATGGATTACTGCGCTAGCTGTGCTCGGCCTCTTCGCGGGGTTCGCCAGCGCGCAGGTAGCAGTTAGCGGGGCGGGGCAGGGCCCGTTTCAATGCCAGGCTAGCGTGGCTGTCCCTCCCACATTACGGGCTGAAGGTCTCACGGAGTTGATCGGCGACATCGTGATCAATTGCGCGGGTGGCGTAACTCCGACCCTTATGGGGAGTGTGCTTCCAACGGCCAACGTCACGGTCAGTCTCGGCGCCAACGTGACGAGCCGGATCTTGTCGTACAACGCGAATACTTCCACCGCCACGACGGCAGCCAACACATCGGAAGCGTTGCTTCTGATCGATGAGCCGGGTTCCGGTCTCACCATGGGAGATTACGGGGTAGCGGGTAGCTCGGCGCCCAGTTACGGACCAAACGCCGCACAGTTTCTCTGCGGCGCCTCTGCTCCGGGCATCACTGCCCTGCCTTTCTCGGCGGTCGGCGCGGGCCCCCTCGGCTGCGTCGAGTATGTTCAACAGCTCGCCAACGGGGACTATGTGCAGTCCTTTACGAGCGCTACTGCCACCCCCGCTCCCAACATGTTCGCGGGCGTCTCGAACGGCAACCAAGTTACGTTCTATGGCATCCCGATTCTACCCCCGGCGAGCAATGGCGTGGCACGCATATTCCGCATTACCAATGTTCGCCTCAATGCCAATGCATTGGCTGGCGGCGGGCTGCCCGGTACACAATCGGTGATTGCGTCGGTTGCCATCAGCAGCAACACCTCGGTGCTGGTCAATAGCCCGACCCCGATCGTCGGCTTCATCCAGCCGGGTCTGAGTACCAGCAGCAGTCTCCGCAACGCCATCAACACCGGCGGCTTCACTGTGCCGACTCTGGCCCAGTGCCAAAACCAAAGCGCGGGCGGCAGTGGTACTAACGCCGGCATCCTGAGGTTCACGGAGAACTTCGGTACGGCGTTCAAGACCCGTGTCTCTCCAACCGGTTCGATCAATGGACAGTCGAGTGCGCCTAGCCAGAACACCCCGGGTACAATCTATAACTCCGAATCCGGGTTCGTCACCACCCTGCCCAGTGTAAGCCAGTACGGTTACGTGGCCGGCTTGGCCGATTACGGTACCCGTTTGAAGGCCGTATTCAACAATGTTCCGACCAATGTCACCATCTATGTGTCGACGACCAACGTCGTCAACCTGCTCTCGACGTCGGGCGGGGTGTCTGCGCCGCCCAACAACGCAACCGGCAACACCTCGACGGCCTCGTACGCTCAGATGGTACTCACCGAAACGGCCACCGAGCTTAGCTTTGTAACGCCCACCAGTTACGTGCAGAATGCCGCGTTGACGAATGTCCTGGGCTATGCCCCAGTCTCGATTTCGTCGACTGGGCAAGGCGTAGCGACCTGGGAAGTCCTGAACACCAATCCGTCGACGATCGAGAATTTCGACTTCGCCTTCTATGTCGCGTACACCGCCAATCCGGGCGCCAATGTTCCGACTCCGACGACGGCTCCGGCGACGGTGACTCTAAGCTACGCTCCGACTGCGACGGAGGGTGCGTTTGTCGCCTCCGCGGGGGTCCAGGCCTCGGGCTCGCTGACGCTACCGCGATTCTCCGATGCGGCGGCAACTCCGGCCAGCGTGTTTACCATTGCCCAGTGCACCACGAATCTGTTGTTCCCGTTCATAACCAACCAGGTCGGATTTGACACCGGTGTTGCGATTCTGAACACGACGTTAGATCCGTGGGGCACCGTAGCCCAATCGGGCACCTGCACGATGTACTTCTACGGGGACAATCAGCCGGCGCCCTTTACCACGCCGGTAATCGCGGCTGGCCAAGGAATCACTACTGCACCTGCGAGCAACTGGGCCTTCATGGCCAGTACCATTGCCCCGAACTTCGAGGGGTATATGATCGCAGTCTGCAACTTCCAGTTGGCTCACGGTTATGCGTTCGTCAGCGATCTTGGGGCACAAAAGCTGGCCCACGGGTATCTGGCGCTGATTCTCAACAACGGTACCAGCAAGCGTCTCGGCACCGAAATGTTAGAGAACTAACGTTTAGCTTGATGTTTCAGAGAGGGGAGCATCCGCTCCCCTCTTTTTTTTGCGCCACGCTCTCGCGCATTGCCGCGAGACGTGGTACACTGAAATTCTCTCCGCGTCCATCCCGATCCAGCCGTGTTCATGCATCGAACAAGGAGGTAATCTTGAACAAATTCACAGTTATGGTTTTGGTGGCGGTCCTCGCCGGGCTTTTCTGCGCCCATCCGGCGTCCGCGCAGAACATTACGATCGTGTCCGGAAACGGACAATTGGTCAAACCGAACCAGTTCTTCTCGCCAATGCAGGTACAGGTGACCGATACCAATGGTATTCCGATAGGCAGCGCGGTGGTGACCTGGAGCATCACTGTCGGCGGCTACAACGCGGTGCTTCTTTCAGGGGCTACCACCACAACCGATGGGAATGGGATGGCATACAATACGTACTCCGACTTCGGTTACCTGCCGTCAGGCTCGTATATCCAGAGTACGGTGACTGCCAGCACCACCAATGCCGCTGTAGCGTTCGCTCTTACCCAGTCACTGACCAACCCCAACCCGCTTGCTGGGGGAGGGGCGGCTGTGAGTGTCACGCCGTACCCGGCGTCGGGGCTACTCGTGAATCTGCTTGCCGGGCAGTACTTGCAAGGGCAGGCGGGAACTACGAGCAATACGCCGATCCAAGTTTTCGTCTCGGACCTGAGCGGCGCCGGTGTTCCCAACGTCAGCGTGCAACTGGTGAACTACCAGAACCCGTCCACGGGGCCGGTGGTGAACTGCGCGGCAGCCTCCGGTGGAGAAGCGAACACCGTGTTTACGAGCGCAGCCAGCGTAGGCACGACCGGGCTGGCCACGTGCTATCCGGTTTTCGGTGGTCTCCCTGGGACAGGCAGGTTTTATGTTTTGGTGGGAGCGGGAGGCGTAATGCCCGCCGACCCGACCGCTCCTTCATACTCCAATTGGACCACCAACTCGATGAATCTGACCGTCACACCCGCCCAGCCCGGATTGATCAAAGTCATACAGGGCAACCTCCAGTCCGCCGCCCCTGGCCAAGCCCTGGCGTACCCGCTGCAGGTGGAAGTGGACACCGCGTCGGGATCTCCGGTGGCAAGCCAGCAGGTCAACTGGACAGTCTCTCCCGCCGGCACCGTCAATCTTTCGAGCACCAGCACGTCGACGGACGTGAGCGGCCGCACGGCGATCACTGCGAGTTTCCTGGGTAATGCTTCGGGCACCATTCAAATCACAGCGACGTGCGCAGCCTGCCCGGTGGGGGCCAGGTCCGTGACTTTCAGCGCCATAGCGGTCCCCATCGTGACCCTTAGCGGCCTGCAGATCGTCTCCGGCAACAACCAGACCGCTATCGAAAACGCAACCTTCGGTCTGCCCCTGGTGGTGCAGGTGAACACCAGCAATGGGCAGGCGGGCACCTATGTCGGCGTGCAGTTCTCGGTGACCGGACCGGCTTCGCTGTCCTCGAGCACAGTGAATACCGATTCCAACGGACGCGCGCAAGTCTCCGTTCAGGCCGGCGCCACGGCCGGCTCGGTCACGGTTACAGCCGCTGTGGCCAGCTTCACGCAGACTTTCACTCTGACGGTTTCGCCGCCGGCGCCGCCGGCCCCCACGGTCACCGCCAGCAACTTCTATAATGGCGCCGATTTCCAAGTCGGCTCCATTTCGCCATGCAGCATCGCCACCATCATTGCTCCGGGATTGGCGCCGGGTATTCAGGGCATCGTGACTCCGGGCAGTTTGTTTGGTCCTTTGCCGTACGTCTTGGCGTCCGATTCGGTATCGTTCAACGGCACTTCGGCTCCCATCTTTAACGTCGCCAATGTCAGTGGGCAACAGCAGATCACGGTCCAGGTGCCATGCGAAGTGGTTGCGGCCAGCTCGGTTGCCGTGACGGTGACTGTAAACAGCGTATCCACCACGGTGAGTGTGCCGGTGTTGGCGGCCAGCCCCGGCATCTTCGAGACGACCATGTCCGACGGCGTGCTTCGCGCTGTGGCCGTCCGGCCGGATGGATCGTGGGTGAGTCTGGCAAACCCGGCTCGCCGCGGTGAAATCGTCCGCGCGTATGCCACTGGTCTCGGGGTAACTTCCCCAACCGTGGGCACCAACGCGACCGCCATCCCCGACACCGATGCCATCGTCCAAGGCGCGCTCATCATGGGCGTGACCAACACTGCCGGCCAAGGCGAAGGCGTCCGCGTGTTCAATGCGCGGGTCGCTCCCGACTTGATCGGCGTGTTCGAGATTCCATTCCTGATGCCCTCGGATGCGGCCACCGGGAACAACGTCTCCTTTTCGATAGGAGTGATACCGGCTGGCAGCAGCACGCCGATTTACAGCGCCACCGCCAAGATACCCATCCAGTAGGTTCCTTCTCAGGGGCCGGGGAAACTCGGCCCCATCCTTCCTCATTCGCTTTTTCTTCGCCTCAAAATCTACATCTTGTGTGTTGCGCGATCAGTGTAGATCTGCTGGTATTGTGGTAACTCCCAACCTGTCAGTAAGTTCCTGCAAAAACCTCTTGCTAAGGATCAATTACTGTGGCACCATTGGTTGTGGCCAGAAATGGCCCTATTGGGATAAAAAATGGGAGACGCCACCCACCAGCCGCAGCCGCCAAACATCGAGCCACCGCTCGGAATGTACCCTGGCCGCCTCGACGACCGGGGCCGCGTCAAATTGCCGGCGAACTTCCAGCAGTATTTTGGCGCCTTGGGAGAAAAGCGGTTTTTCGTAACCAGCCTGGACAGGCGCATAGCTCAAATCTACACCATTTCGGCCTGGAGGGAAAACGAAAAATTTCTCGCCAGCTACCGCGAGGATCCGAAAGCGGCGCGGAACGTAGCCTTCAATGCGGCCGACCTGGGCGCGGAGGCCGACATCGACAGCCAGGGCCGCATCCTGTTCTCCACCGAACTGCGCCGCGAACTCGGAATTGAAAACCAGCCGGTGCGGCTGTACGCCTATCGCAGCCGGATCGAAGTCTTAAGCGAAAAGATCTACCAGGAACGCAAGAGCGAGGCTTCCACCAACCCGGTGGACGACGTAGCCAAGCTGGAGGCGGCGGGGCTGAATTGATGACGTATGCACTTTTCCGTCATGGCCGAAGAATCGCTCTCGCTGCTGGCGGTTCGTCCGGAGGGAATCTACCTGGATGCCACAACCGGGCTGGGGGGGCATGCCGGCCTCATCGCGCGGCAACTGACCACGGGATTGGTGATTGCCAACGACCGCGATGCCCAGTCGCTGGAAATAGCGCGGCGCAACACCGCGGAGTGGGCCGGGCGCATGCGTTTTCATTGCGGTCCATTCGGCGAGCTGGCCGAAGCGGTGGCGGAAGCGGGATTCGAGAAGGTGGATGGACTGCTGGCGGATTTGGGTGTGAGCCGCTATCAGCTCACGGCCCCGGAGAGAGGGTTTTCGTTGATGGCGGATGGACCGCTGGACATGCGCATGGATCAGTCCACGGGCATGACGGCGGCCGATCTCGTCAATTACACCGCCGAAAAGGCGCTCGCCGACTGGATCTTTCAGTTGGGCGAAGAAAGGAGGGCGCGGAAGGTAGCCAGAGCAATCGTCCGAGCACGGCCCATACGGAGCACACTGCACCTGGCCGGTGTAGTGGAGCGGGCCGTGCCCAGGACGGGCCGTTTGCACCCGGCGACCAGGACTTTCATGGCCTTGCGGATGGCGGTCAACGACGAGTTGGGCGAGTTGGACCGGCTGCTCGAGATTGG
>PMYB01000230.1 GCA_003170915.1 Bryobacterales bacterium
CCAAGTGCGAAAGTTGGGCTAAATCGAACATGTCATCGGTCTTGTTGTCTTCCATAAAAGAAAAACCGCTACACCGTAGCGGGCGCTGTACGTAGAATCAACGGGTTAGCTGGGGATTTCCGCTACGCCGTAGCGGTTTTCACGGCTCCTTGATCAGGTGATCGAGGGGCGCGGACGGGGGGCGCGCGCCGTTGCGGGCGCTGAATTCCAGCAGGGCCGACGAGATCCGCGAACATCGCAGGACTGCGAGGTGCAAGTCCTGGAGGTCCGGACGCGCCGGATGTCCCGGTTCGAGCGTCGGAATCGAATTCGAGACGCTGTTGAGGATGACGGTCAGTTCGTTGTTGAGGCCGTGCGCCGCAGCCGCCGCGATGGCGCACACCCGATCGGTTTTTAAGAGGCGTTCCACACCACAGAGTAGCTGAGCGGTGGTAACTTTCCGGGCGGTCAGGATGGGCAGTGGCTTTGGAATCAGAGAGATAAAAAATGAAAAAAGTTGTGACCGGAGTTTTGGCCGAGACCGAGGACCATGAGGGCGACACCGAAGCCGCCGATCGCTAAGCCGGCGACGCGGTTCATGCACATGACGATACGGGGGTCGAAGCGGCCGCGGAAGCGGTCCACGACGGCGCTCAGTACAATCCACCATGCGGTCGAGCCGCAGAAGATCCCGCCGACGAGAGACAGGGTCGACCACCACCGCCTGGGATGCCCCAGGCCCAGCGCCGCCAGGAGGCCGAGAAACGACAACACCGCCGTCGGATTGGTCAGATTCAGAAGGAACGCCGAGACCAGGTCCGAATACGCGGCGGCGCAGTGTCTGGGTGCGTCGAACAGCGCGGGCCGCTTGAAGAGATATGCAATGCCAATGACGAGCAGCAGCATGCCCCCGAACAGGCGAATCCGGGATTGTTCCTGGACCAGGAAACGAATAACGACCCTGATGCTGAAGGCCGCGACGGCGCCATACAGCGTGTCGCCGGCCGCCGCTCCGAGACCGGACAGCAGCCCGGACCTCCATCCTTTGGCGAGTGTCTGTCGGATACAGAACACGTTTACAGGGCCCACCGGCGCCGCAACGATCAGCCCGGCGAGCAACCCACGCCACACTAAGTCGAGCTCGCTCATTGGTCCTTCGCCAATGCGCACGGCGCGTCGGGAATCCCGATTGACCCGGCCCGATCCACAAATGGCTGTGGAATACGGACTCCCTTCAAATATCGCTGCCGGGTGGCCCAATTCAAGCCCGCATACACTGAACAACCGAAGGCTCCCCGCTGAATTGGACTTACACCCAAGAACCTCTTGAGGATCGAACCGACGGAATAAGTTTGGCGGTTCAGGCGAACAAAGCCGTCCACGAGTTGATCGGGAGTCATGCCTTTGGGTTGGAAGAGCAGGGTATCCGCAGGATATCCACGAAGCCACCAATCAGGCAGGAACATCCGGCCTTCCTCCAGGAGGCGGGAGTACAGCCGCGTCCCCGGGAACGGAGTCAGTATTCTCAGTTCGAGTGCGTCCAGGCGGGCTTTCACGGAAAACTCGAGGGTCTGGTCGAAGACGTCCGCGGTCTGGTGGTCGAAGCCGAAGATGAACGCCCCAAGCAGGGCGATTCCTTCTCCGTGAAACCGCCGCACGGCCTCCTCAAAACCGATGTGGAGGCTGGCGATCTTCTGCATGCCGCCGGCGGGCTCCTGCTGGACCGATTCGAAGCCCACTAACAGTCCCACACACCCGGAGCGTTTCATGAGCCGCAAGAGATCCAGATCCTCAGCCAGGGTCACGTTTCCCTGACCGGCCCACTTCAGCCCGAGGGGAATCATCTCCGCGAAAAGTTTTCGGGCGGCGGGCCGATTCACGGCGAGAGCGTCATCTACGAAGAACAGGTGTGAGTTGCCCGCCGACGCGATCTCAGCAATCACCTCGGAGGTGGGCCGCATTCGATACTGGCGGCCCATGACGGCGCCGATGGAGCAGAATTCGCACCTGTAGGGACATCCGCGGCCAGTCTCAATTCCAGTTGCCAGCGGGGTGTAGCTTCGGTAGGTTCGCTTCGGATAGAGATCCCGTCGAGGAGCGGGCATCCCGGCGAGATTCGCGGCGGCGCCGGCGCGATAGAGCCTCCGCATGTTGCCCGAGGCGGCATCCGACAACAGTTTCGGCCAGACGGTTTCGGCTTCACCGGCGACAACGGCGTCGGCATGCCGCAGAGCTTCGCCCGGCAAGACCGTGGCGTGAATCCCCCCCATCACTACCTTGATGCCGCGTTGGCGATAAGCGTCCGCGATCTGATACGCCCGCAAGACAAGGTCGGTCATGACCGTGATACCGACGAGATCCACGTCCTCACTGGGATCGTCGGCGTCAAAGGCCTCGTCCACAATCGTGACCGTATGTTCCGGCGGCGTAAGAGCAGCCAGCAGGGGTAAGTTGGCTTTCTGGATGGCGAAGGTGTGAGCACTGGAGATCGTATCCGGGCTCAATTCATGCGGGGCGATCAGTTTGATTTTCATTCGCGCGCCTCCTTCACTTGGAAGTGCGACAAACGCGCCGGAATCGGCTCACGGGATGAAACAGCAGCAAGGAGCGAAGGCTACCGAAGACCGGTGGTGAGGTAAACTTGCGAGAGCACGTTCAACGGGGAGTAGGCGTAGGATTGGCAGTCCGGACTGACGCGGATCGGCGTGAGATCCAGTAAGCCGGTGAGGTTCGGCGGAGTCAGATCCTTCCAGTGCGCCAGCTTACCAGTTCTTACATCCGCCTTCCAGAGTTGCGGCGTCGGCTCGCCGTAACGGTGCAGGACAAGCTGGTTATCGGGGCACCATCGCAGGGGTGTAAAGCCAGGGTCCAGGTTGGGCACTGCTTGGGCCTGCCCGGCAGTTGTGGGATAGATAAGGATACGCCGGTCGTTTCCCACAGCCGCGACAGAGCGGCCATCCGGGGACACCACGATGGGACTGCGCCGCTCATAACGGATGTCCGCGCCGGTGATCGGCCGCGGCGGCCCGCCCCCGACCGACTGCACGTAGTAGCGTAGATTCTCCCCCGGCGCGATGCCGGCGAAAACGAAGCTCTTGCCATCCGGGAGCCACGCCGCGCCAATGTGGTTGATGTTGCCGGAGGTGAGTGGCTGGGGGTCCCCCGGCCCGGTTGGCAGGAGAGTGAGCCGCGCGGGCGATCCGGCGGGATTGGCGATCACCCATCGGCCGTCCGGCGAGAGCGAGAGCGGAAGCCCAACTCCCAGCCGGACCGCGGGTGCGGAGCCATCGATGGCGCGGAGGTAGGCGTCGTAGTCCTGCCCGGTAGCGTCGCCGCTCTCGGAGAAAAGGATGGTCTTGCCGTCGCGCGAGATGTCTTGGGCCTGCGATTCGTCGTGCCAGTAGAGGTCTTTCCGGCCTCCCACCGGCGGGACATGGACCATGGATTCCGAGAGTGAGTGGAGCGAAAGCAGGACACGCCCGTCGCGGGAGATATCCTCGAGACTGATATACGCCGGGAATCGCGCGATGAGCCGCTCCTTGCCCGCCCGATTGACGGCCCAGACGGCCAGGCTGGCGCCACGTTTCGCGGCGGCGAACCATACCTCTTGGCCGTCGGGCGACCAGGCGAGGCCGCGCGTGGAATTGAAGCGGCTGGAAATGGTCCGGACATTGCCGGAGAGGTCCACCAGGGCCACCGCGCCAGCCGAATCGTCGAAAAGCGGGTGGTCCAGGAAGGCAATGGCATCGCCGCGCGGCGACACCCGCACTGCTTCCATATAGCCGCCGGGGAGCCGCGGCCGGTACAAGACGCGCCCCACCGGATATTCGATCTGCGAGCGTTCGTTCTCGACGCGGACCAAGGCCAGCTCGGAGCCATCCGGCGACCAGTCGGCCGAGGACACGTTCTCGGCGCGCTCGAGCGGGCCGCCTCCGGAGAGCGGCACCCTGGCCAGGCGTCCAACGACTCCATGCTGGGTGCGGCCGGTGGGGATGCACAGCGCCAGGTCGCCCCGGGAGGAGACTGCGAACAGCATCGCATTGGGGTGCCCCAGCGGGTGAGACTCGGCGCTGCCGGGGCGCGTGGAATACAACTGAAAGTCGTCGAGGTCCCACGCCGCGGAGTACACGACGGTGTTTCCGTCGGCGGTAAATCGCGCAGCCGAGACGATGCCGCGGCGAAAGGTCAGCCGCTCGAAAGCGGCCGCAGGGGCGGCGCGAAAGCTGGATACGGCGAGGAACGCGGCTGTCGCGAGGACCGCTGCCGCCGCTATTCCCAGAAGCGCGCGGCGGACACGGTTGGGCGGCGGTTTCGGGCCGGCCTGCTCGAGCGTGGACTCCAGCGCGAAGGCCAGATCGCGGGCCGACTCGAAGCGGTCCTCGGCCGGCTTCGCCAGGCATCGCCGGAGGATGCGGTTCAAGGCTGGCGGGTCTAAGATGCCGGCGAGGTGGGGCGGCAGATCGGGCGGTTCCTGGTGCAGGATGGCGTTGGTCTCTTCGATCCACGTCTCCCCTGAAAACGGCCGTTTCCCGGCCAGCATCTCGTACAGGACGACGCCCAGGCTGAAGATGTCGGCACGGTGGCCGGCGGGCTCGCCCCGCACTTGCTCCGGCGACATGTAACCATACGTTCCCAGGATCATTCCCGGCTCGGTGGGACGCGCTGGCGCGGAGCCGCCCGCGTCCTGGGCCAAATCCGGCAACTTGGCCAGGCCGAAGTCCAGGATCTTTATGGCGCCACCTCGAACCATGAAGATGTTTTCAGGCTTCAGGTCGCGGTGAACGATGCCTCTGGCGTGGGCCGCGCCCAGGCCGCGCGCGATTTCGGCGGCGCACGTCACCGCGGCCTTGGGGGCGATACCGGACTTCTCCAAATGCTCGCGCAGCGTTTCTCCCTTGAGAAATTCCGATACCAGATAAGGCACCCCGCTCTGGTATCCGAAATCGTGGACGGTGAGGACGTTGGGGTGGTTCAGCGAGCCGGCGGCGCGAGCCTCGCGCTCGAATCGCGAGAGCCGGTCGGGGTCGTGCGCGAAAGCGGCGGGAAGCAGTTTGATGGCGACCTCCCGCTGGAAGCGGGAATCGCGCGCCCGGTAAACCTCTCCCATTCCGCCCGCGGCGACATGTTCAACGATCTCGTAGGGTCCAATGCGGCTCCCGGGTTGCAGGTGGTTCGCCGCCTCGACACCTTGGGCCGCGGGCTCTTCGAGGAAACCCGCCGAATCCACATCGTGATCGAGCAGAGACTGGACCTCAGCCTTCAGCTCCGGATCGTCCTGGCAGGCGCTATCGAGGAATGCGGCTTGGCGGGCAGGGTCGAGTTCCAGGGCGGCTTGCAGAATCGCCTTAATCTGCCGGTAACGCTCGGGACTCATGCGGTTGCGAGGCTCAGCTCGCGGTGCAGCCAGGACTTGGCCATGCGCCAATCGCGTTTGACCGTGGCGGGCGAGATCCCCAACACCTGGGCTGTCTCCTCTATACTCAGACCGCCGAAGTAGCGCAGTTCGACGATCCGCCGTTGCTGTGAATCGATACGCTCGAGCCCATCGAGGGCTTCATCGAGAGCCAGCAGGTCCACTTCACCGGCGGCGGCCAATTGACCGGCGTCCTCGATGCAGATGGGGGCGAGGCCGCCGCCTCTCTTGGCCCGGTTGCGGGTGCGGGCGTAGTCGATGAGGACCTCGCGCATCAGGTGGGAGGCCACAGCCAGAAATCGAACCCGGTCGTTCCACTCGGGCTGGCTTTGGGCGGCGAGCCGCAGATAAGCCTCGTTCACCAGGGCCGTGGGCTGGAGTGTGTGGTTGGGCCGCTCGCGGCGCAGACAGCCGGCGGCCAGACGGCGGAGTTCCTTGTATAGGAGCGCGACCAGGAATTCGGGCGTTTCTCCATGTTCAGGGGGCCGAAGGTCCGGTTGGGACGAATCCACGATAATAGACTCCGAAGTGCCGATACCTGTGCCACAGAATAGCACGGCAAAGCGCGGCCAACGCGGCCAGGAAACTTTTCTTCGCCGCCGTGAGCCACTTTGGTGCGGATTGTCGCAATTCCAGTCGAGAGGCTCCAAATCATGAAATTCACCTCGGCGTTTCTGCTGATAGGTTGCATGGGCTGGGCCGGGGAGCCGGCCGACCGGGCGCTGAGCGTCAAGGGGAAGCTGCGGTTCCATGCGGAGCAGACGGCCAGCCCGGGCTTCGTCGTGGAAATGGCGGCCTACGCCGGGGTTCTGCACTGGATGGACACTCCGCGGGAATGGGGCCTGGGCGGTGCGGCCTATGGCAAACGGGTGGCATCGGCCGCGGGAGCCACGGCCGTTCGCAACGTGTTCGCTTTTGCTTTGGACTCCACCCTGCACGAAGACCCGAGGTATCGCCGCTCGGGGCACGGCAACTTTTTGACGCGGATGGGACACGCGGCTCGCGAGACCTTCGTCACGCGGACCGACGGGGGCCGGACGCGCTTCGCGACGTGGCGATTCGGCAGCGCGGTGGGAGCGGCGTATCTTTCCAACGTCTGGTATCCGGATCGTCTCAATACTTTCGCCTCGGGAATGGAGCAGGGCGCGGCCACCATCGGCCTGGACCTGCTAGGCAATGTCGCCAGCGAGTTCTGGCCGGACGTGAGGCACAGAGTTTTCCGCCGTCGCTGACGGCAGAAGTCATATCAACGAAAGGAGTAGCAAGATGAGGAACTTAGCCATAGGTGTCGCCATTCTGTCGATTCTGCCGCTGCTGGCGGAAGGAGCCGAGGCGATGCATGTCAAATGGGAGAACCTGTCGATGGTGCAAGGCAAGACCGTGAGGGTCTTCCTGCCGGGAGGCTTCGTCACCGGGAAGGCGAGCGCTGTCGAATCCGATGCGCTGGCGGTCGATGTCAAGAAGACCAGCGATGTGAAGACCTATCCCAAAGGCATGCTGCGCGTCCCTCGCGAGAAGCTGCACCGGCTCGAAATGCAGACCAAAGGCAAGACGGGCCGGATAGTCCTGACTTCTCTCGGCACAGTGCTGGGGATCTCAGGAGGCCTCGCCACTGCCGCTTTTGGCGTCGAAGGATGCGATATCTTCACTTGTCGCAATGACCGTCCGATCGCCGCCGGCGCTGCGTGGATCGGGATCGCGGCTGCTGGAGTTGCCGGAGGATACTTCGCGGGCAATGCCCTGGACAAGCGCTGGGCCGCCATCGAGATCCTGCCGTAGACAATAGATATCGAAGTCAGGTTTCTCCGCCGTCGCTGACGGCGGCTTACTCACACAAAAAGGAGATTGAAATGTCAAACGTCATTCGTGTGTCCAAGGCAGCCGCCGTGCGCCTTGGCTCGATCGCTTTGCTGCTTTGCTGCTGGTGTCTCACCGGCATCGGGGCGGACAGCGCGAAGCCGGCCGTCACGGTCATGACCCGCAACGTGGATGCGGGAACCGATCTCGGCTACATTTTTGCGGCCACCGACGAAAGCTCTTTCGTCCAAGGGATGGCCTCCACATTGTCGGAGTTGCAGGCGAGCAATTTCCAGCAGCGCGCGGCGCGTCTGGCGGCCGAAATCGGCGCCACCATGCCGGACCTGATCGCGCTTCAGGAAGTCACGCTGTGGCGGACCGGCCTCATCCAGCAGCCGCCGGCGACCACCATCCTGTACGATCAACTGGACCAGATTCTGGCCGAGTTGGGAAAGCGCAACTTGCACTACGGCGTCATCGCGGTGCAGTCCGAGTTGGATGCCGAAGCGCCGGTGCCATCGGCGGGCATCGATCTGCGCCTCACGGACCGGGACGTGATTCTGGCCAGGCTCGATCGGCCGCAATCGCAGTTCGATCTCTTCAACGCGCAGACGCACCGCTACCGGGCCGTCTTCAGTTTCGGCAATCCGATTCTCGGGCAGATATCGGTGCCGTGCGGGTGGATGGCCGTGGATGTGGTGGCGAACGGGTCGAAGTTCCGCTTCGTGAACACGCATTTGCAGTCCGCGATTGCCGGCCTGCCGCAAGGCGAGCAGGTCCAGCGGGAGCAGGCGGACGAACTGCTCGCGAATCTCCTCTTCACGAACATACCGGTGGTGCTGGCGGGCGATTTCAACTCCAACGCGGAGCCCGGGCCGGAATACACCGGGACGGCGCAGCGGATCGTGGGCGCGGGGTTTGTGGACACCTGGAAATTCACCCACACTGCCGATCCGGGTTATACCTGGCCGCTCTTCGGCGAGGATCAAAACGGCGGACCGGTGATGCCGAATGAGCGAATCGACCTGATTTTCGTGGGCGGCCCGCTGCAATTCTGGCTGGGCCACACCCCGGCCATAGTTTCGGCGGTGCGGACGGGGACAACGGCGCCGTACGCTTCCGACCACGCCGGGCTGGTGGTGAAGCTGGAGCTGAAGTAGGGGGGGGTGCACTGGGCAAACCGGGGACAGGCACGAAGTTTCACAAAGGCGGCGAAATTCGAGCCAGTCCCCGCTTTGCAGTTACAGTGTTGAGCGGAAGGTGTAGGCGCCGGACTGCACTTCGTAGGTGGCGGCGTTGGGTTCGATGCGCAGGAACTTGACCCCGCGGGCGTTGCTGGCCGGGCGTCCGGATTCGGTCACGGTGGCGGCGTCTTTGGCGGGCAGCGTCACTACGGCGTTGGTGTTGGGCGGGATCGTCACCTCTAGCGTGAAGTGACCGGCGTCGCGGGTCCATGAAGTGGCGATGGTGCCGTACATCGACTTGTGCGACGCCTTTACAAAGGTCAGGTCGCCGGCCGGAATCGGGTGGATGATGGCGCGCTGGAAACCAGGGCGCTCGGGGTCGGAACGGATGCCGGCCAGGTACTCGTACATCCAGACAGCCAGGTCGCCGATCTGCATCACGTGGTTGCCGGAATTCATGGCGGGGTCGGCGGTGTCGCCGTTCCATAACTCCCAGATGGTGGTGGCGCCTTTCTCGACCATGTAGCCCCAACCGGGGTAGGTTTTCTGCGTGGCGATCTGGTAGGCGACATCGGCGCGGCCGTTGTCGGTGAGCGTGCGCATCAGCCATTGCGCGCCTACCAGGCCGGTGCCTACGTGGCCGTTGCTGGTTTGCTGGATATTGCGCGTCAGGCTCTCGAACACCGCCGCGCGGTTATCCGGCGGCGCCATGTTGAAGTAGAGCGGCAGGATGCTGGAGGTCTGCGTGCCGTTGTCGTAGATGCCACTGGCGGGCTTGAAAAAGCGCTTTTGGAAGGCGGCGTTCACTTGAGTGGCGCGCGCTTCGAAATCGGCGGCGTCGGCGGGTTTGTCGAGCAGGCGCGCGTAACGGGCCATGGTGCGCAGCAATTGGTAGTAGTATGACGACCCAAGCAGCGTGGGGTCGGTGATGCGCGCGGGGTCCACCGAATGGATCAGCTTGGGGTCCTCCGGCGGGACACACCAATCGCCGTATTGATCTTTGGGCATCAGGCCGTCTTTCAGAAAGGTGGCCTCGTGGTCGAGCCACTTCTTCATGGCGGGATAGTTGCGTTCCATGGCGCGGCTGTCGCCGTACTCGTCGTACAACATGCCGTGAACGAAGATGAAGGTGCCGGGCCAGGTGAGGTCGTCATAATAATTCGGCCAGTAGTTGGGCGATACCACGGGGATACTGCCGTCGGGCTTTTGCGAATCGGCGATATCGGTCATCCACTTGGTGTAGAAGGCCGCGACGTCGAACATATAGGCTTCGCTGCGGCTCACCTGGGAGCGGTCGCCGAGCCAGCCCTGGCGCTCGTCGCGCTGCGGGCAATCGGTGGGGATGCTGCGGTAATTGCCGCGGATGCCCCAGAACATGTTGTGGTGGATCTGGTTGAGCAGGGTGTTGGAGCTGGTGAAGTCGGCGGACTTTTCCATGTCGTCATGGACCACGCGTCCTTCGAGCGCGGCGGCGGTTGGTTCACCGGGGAACCCGGTCATCTCGACGAAGCGGAAGCCGTGGTAGGTGAAGCGCGGCTC
The DNA here is from genome assembly GCA_003170915.1 of Bryobacterales bacterium. Classification (GTDB taxonomy): domain Bacteria; phylum Acidobacteriota; class Terriglobia; order Bryobacterales; family Bryobacteraceae; genus Fen-178. Next base: position 9,913 of record PMYB01000230.1, read on the forward strand.
CCAGACTTCCGCGCCTTCGCCCTTGAGCGTGTAGAGATCAGTGGCGCGCGCGGTGCGCAGGTTGGCGGTGTAGAGCGAGCCATCGGGCTGGAGCGTTTCGGCGTGCCGCAGCGTGACTTCGGTGCCCTTGGGGCCGGCGACTCGCAGACGGCACCAGCCCACCATGTTCTGGCCCATATCGAAGACATAAACGCCGGGCTTGAGCATCTTGACGCTGACGGGGCGGAGGGTCTCAGTGACGCGCAACGGCTCGGCCATTTGCGCGGAGAGCACGCCCGCGGGCGCCGGGACAGCCTGGGCCGGCTCCCACTTGGAATCGTCGAAGGCGGCGCGGTTCCAGCCGGACAGCTCCATACGCGCGTCGTAGTCTTCGCCATCGTACTCGTTGTTGGCGCGGATGGGGCCGGCGGTGGAGAGCTTCCAGGTTTCGTCGGAGACCACGCTGGCGCGGGTGCCGTCTTCGTAGGCGACATCCAGGCGGAGGATGGCCTTGGGGTCGCCGAAGTTGCGGGTGTTGGCCTGAAGGCGCGGGGCGCGATAGCGGCCGTTGCCAAGCATCAGGCCGATGGCGTTGCGGCCGGCGGCGATCTGTTTGGTGACGTCAAAAGTCACGTAGAGAACGTGCTTGTCGTAATCGGTAAGGCATTGTCTAGAAATAACATT
>PMYB01000181.1 GCA_003170915.1 Bryobacterales bacterium
AAGCCAACGCTGCCGCCCTCGATACGAACCGTGGCGGGCGCCGACCAGCCTTCGCCGTTCCGGTTACGGCAGGATAGATACCCTTTTCCGTATTTGCCGCCAACAATGAACGCCGCGGTCTTGAGACTTGGCACAATGACGATGCAGTGCGCCTTATCGAGCAGATCCTGCGGAATCCCCTTGTCGGGTGTTGCCATTATTTGCGAAAAGACCGACGCAGCCTCGCCCAACCGTTTGGCAGGCGCCCTGTCGATCGCCAACAACGTTGTGGAAAGGGCCAAACCGGCCATGATCGCTAGTTTCATGTTTTTCCTCTTTGGTCGCAGGTATAGGTCGCGACCTCTCTAGTAAGGCACGGTTAGCACCATCCTGAGGCCGTCCGGTTACGGGCAACGCCGGAACCATGCAGGCAAAGGGGGTTGTGGAGAATTCTGGCACCTGCGCCAGACTAACGGCGCTGGAAGAAGAGCGAAGCGGCTACAGCAAATGCAGGTTCTGCTATGGGAAGTGCAGGTTTTGCCTTTTAAGAGGGCTCCGATTCCGGGACCCTTGTAATGGCGACCTTACGCCACCCGCTTCCGCGATTGCCACCCGCACAAGGTTAGGGCGAAGAGGCCCACGCAAAGCAGCGGAACGGTCCCGGGCTCGGGAACGGCCGCCTCGCTGCTGCCGGCGAAGCCCAGACTGCCGAAGTCGCCGAGGTTGTTGTTGAGGCCGCCGGTCACAAGGCAAGTGTCGGAAATGGTGTTACCCTCCAGCGTCACTTCCCCATTTCGCGCTAAGGCTCTGCCACAGATTGTGGCGCCGGTATCGAGTTCGATGCTTGTAAGCGCGAGAATGTTTCCTGCGAAGGCAGTACCGCTACCGAGCGTCGCGGAGCTGCCGACCTGCCAAAACACGCCGGTACCTGCATTGCCATTGATTACGTTAACAACCGAACCGCTTCCGGTCGTGAGGGTGCTCCCAATCTCGAAAACGAAGATCGCATTTGCGTCGCCCTCGGCGTTGAGAGTCAGAGTCGGCGTCGTTCCCGTCGTCAAGAAAGCCGACGTCGTGAATTTATAGACGCCCGGAGTGAGGATGAGTCCGCCCAGATTGATTCCAGAGTAGTCGTGACCGGGCAGGCCGGCGAGCGTGGTGTACGCAGCCGTGATCGCCCTGAGCCGTGTGCGCGACTCCATCATTTACGTGTAATGCTCCGTTGAGGATGATGACCCCCGTCCCAGTGATCGAACTACCTGGCCAAACACCAAGATCTCCTTTGATGGTGGTGGTACCGGTATTGGTTACGTCCGAGCCACCTAAGACCGCGAAGTCCACTGCCGAACCCAGTAGCCCGGCCAACGCTACGGATGGGCTAAAGAGAAACGCGGCTAACGGGATAATGAGGGCGATCCGGGCCGCGCCTCTCTGAAATGTGTTTGTCATGGTGTCCCTTCCTTTAACTTTAAACCAGAATTTCCGTTTTGAGCTTTCGGGTTGCTAGCCAAGGCTATCAAAGGTTAGCACTGGAAACACTTCTAAAGTGAGTGTAAACGATTTCACTACCCGATTCAAGCAGTTTTGAGAGTTGGAAGCCTAAAAAGTACTACAAACTACCGTACTGTCTTGTGTTTCCACACTGCTCCATGACGGCTGCTCTTGGCTAAATTCTACCAACCCCACGCCGACATTTGCCGCCCCGCGCACCAGGAGGGGCGGGGCCGAGGCTGCGGGCCCGCTGGCGCCACGGCACCCGGGGGCCATACCTGAGCAAGCATAGGGCCATTCTTCAAGCCGAAGAGACCCGCGAGACTGAGAGAAACGTTGGCCAAGGGCTTCGGCCCTCGAGATTTCAACAACTTCCAGGGCTCAAGTGACGACGTCACATGCCCCGAAAAATTGATTGCGTTGCCACGGCGCTATTCCATCGCAGCCAGGACTTGTTCCAGCGGAATCGTGGCGAAGGTTGTGGCGTAGTCGGATATCCCGTAGGGAATGACGAGCTGCCCGCCATGCACGAGGCTGCCGCAGGAGTAAACGACATTAGGCACATAGCCGTCGCGCTCGTTTATGTTGGGTTTGATGAGTGGTTCAGGCAGCCGGCCGATAACCTTTGCCGGGTCGTCACGGTCGAGCAGGAAAGCGCCGATGCAATACTTTCGCATGGGCCCCACGCCGTGACTGATGACGAGCCAGCCGGCCTCGGTTTCGATGGGCGAGCCGCAGTTGCCTAACTGGATGAATTCCCAAGGGAACCTGGGCTCGAGAATGAGCTGCATGGTGTCCCAGAAATGGAGATGATCGGAGAACATCACGTAGATATTCTCCGCGTCCTGGCGGCCGAGCATGGCGTAAAGGCCCTTGATTTTGCGGGGGAAGAGCGCCATACCTTTGTTCTCGACGGCGGGGCCGTTCAAGGTGATGAATTTGAAACGAAGAAAGTCGGACGTTTCGAGAAACTGGGGCAGGATCATTTTTCCGTCGTACGCGGTGTAAGTCGCATAATAAGTCCGCGTGCCGTCTTCCTTTTGGAAAAGGACAAAGCGAGCGTCCTCGATCCCGTTACTCTGCGACGGAGTGACGGGGAACAGAACACGCTCGGACAAATCCGACTCCGGCGCAAACTGTACTTCGTAATTGGAACTGGCGAGCATCAGGGTTTCCCTGGCCACAGTTTTGGTCGTTTCCCGTTCACGCTCCGGGAGCTGGTTTACGGTGCGACTGATGCTGGCGCGCAGTTCTTCCATGGTGAATGCGTCCGGTAGGGCGTTGAGAACCTCCCGGTTGAAGTCGCCTATGAGACGGAGTTCCTGAAGCTTCCTTTGGAACAGGGGTTTTTCAAACGCCGAGTTGGGCACTTGCATCGGCTCGAGGCTGTAGCGGGAGGGCAAGTCCATGGTGACGCTGCTCGCGGCGTCCAATACTCCGCTGCGAAAAGCGATCGAGGAAACATGCCCCTCGGCGGTGGCTCGTAAGCTCAGAATGAAACGCAACGAACCGGGCGGCACATTCGACTGATCCAGGTGCGGCACCATGGAGGGATTGAACAATGCAGCGGCTTCGAGCGAATATTCGTGAGTAAAATACCCGCCCAGCAACAACTTTCGTTCTTCGGACAGACTCTGGTGGCCATTGAGCAGATAGGGGCTGACCTCGTTAAACCGCCGGAGGAGGAATTCGTCGATCTTCAGTTGGCGGTCGGCGAATTCGGCCCGAACCCCGTCCAAAAGGGTATGGACTTCGTTCTCGGGAAGAGCCATGACCCGGGCGGAGATCTTAACCGAGCGCTGGTCGCTCATGAAACGAAAAGGCCGGGCCAGCACATGCGTGGGGTCGGGGTCCAAGGTGATGGTGCTGCGTCTTACGTCGATCGGCTTCATTGGACGAGGCGGGCTGGCATACCGGTACGTTGAACGCTAGTCGCGGTGTTTTGTGCCAGGCGCATTTCCGCGAGCGACAGGAGAAAGGCCAGCGTCGATTCCGCCCCCTGGTTTTCGTTGCCCCGGTCCGCGTGCAGCCCATCGCGGCAGCCGCCCGTGTGGCGGGCGTAAAGTTCCAGCCCGAGATCGTTCCAGCCGAGGAACCAGTCGAAGGCGCGTTGCGCCTGTTCATACCACCATGGGTCGGCTGTGGCGCGGTAGGCTTCCAGGCAAGCCGAGACCGTGGTCTGGGCCTCGATGGGCTGCTGGTCGAAGTCCGCGCGCCGGCCGTTACGCTTATAGAATCCGTTGCTGCCGATGGGCCGCAGCCGGCCACGCCGCGAGGTCTGAACGCCCACCAGCCAGCGCAACGCCTGTATTCCTCGTTCCGACACGTTTTCTTGCCCGGTGGCGCGTCCGCTGACAATCAGGGCGTGAGCCAGTTTGGCGTTGTCATAAGTCAATCCGTCTTCAAACCAGGTCCAGCCGGGCTCGGCGACCTGGTCGAAGATGGTCATCAACCGCCCGGTCAGATTTTCGCGGACATCGTGAGCCACGCGGTCACCCTTCATCCGGCGCAGATATTCGTGAATGCCAATGAGGCTGAATGCCCAGGCGCGCGGAGAAGTGAAGCCCGTCACGGCCGGCAGCGCCTGGGCGAAGAGTTGCTCGGCCATTACCTGGGAACTCCAATTCGGCGAGCGCCCCACGGCGGTGCCCAGAGCCCAAATCGCCCGGCCATGACAATCTTCGGACCCCTGTTGGTCGAGCCAACGGCGGTCGACACCAAGGAAATTGTGGAAGCGCGTGGTTTTTGGATCGAAGGCATAGTCCAGGAAGGCGGCGTAGGTTGTGGCCAGCGCCCGGACCCGCTTGGGAGCTTCTTCCAACTGGCCGAGCAACACGGCCAGAATGAGTGCGCGGGCGTTGTCGTCGGTGCAATAGCCTTCCGAAGGATTGGGCGCAGTGATGCTGGCGTGCTGGAAGATGCCCGTGGAATCGGTCATATGGTAAAGATGGTCCAGATTCAGCACCGGCGATTCAAACGGCCGGCGGCCGAAGTCTCTGGCGGCGACGGATTCGCGGGGCGCCACAGCCGCCTGCCGCCGGGCCAGCTCAAAGGAGCGCATATACAGCCGCGCCGTCTTGCTCCACACCATGGTGCGGCCCAGTTTGTAGGCGTTCTCGCTCATGGCGTTGCGGCGCGTTCCATCGCGCAACAATCCACTCACCTCGCGCGCAATGGCCCCCGGGTCCGCGAATGGCACCAGTACGCCACGCTGGTGGCTCAACAATTCGGCGGCATGCCAATACGGCGTCGAAATCACGGCTTTGCCCGCGCCGAACGCATAAGCCAAAGTTCCCGACGTAATCTGGGCTTCACCCAGATAAGGTGTAATGTAAAGATCCGCCGCTCCAATGAACTCGGTCAGTTCCTTCAGCTCCACAAAGCGGTTGTGGAAGATGACGTGGTTCTGGAGTTTGTTCTGCCCGACGATGGCTTCGAGGCCGAGGCGGTAAGTGTCGCCTCGGGTGCGCAACTCGTGGGGGTGCGTGGCGCCCAGCACGATATAGACGACGTCGGGAAACTCCGCCACGATATCCGGGAGAGCATTGAGCACATGTTCAATCCCCTTGTTCGGCGACAGCAGCCCGAAGGTCAGCAACACCTTCTTTCCGCCCACGCCAAACTGTTCCTTGTAATGATCCGGGGCGACGAATGGCACGTCGGGAATCCCATGCGGGATGAGATCGATCTTGGCCGGAGGCGCCTGGTACACCTCTTGCAGGATGGTTCGTCCCCGCTGGGTCATGACCACCAGCCGGGTTGAGCGGGCGATCAATTCCCGCATCACGCGGAGCTGGTCGGCGTTGGGCGTGCGGAGAACGGTATGGAGCGTGGTGACGACCGGCGCGGTCAATCCGCGCAGCAGGACCAATAAGTGGCTGCCGGCCGGCCCGCCGAAAATTCCGAACTCGTGCTGGACCGAGACGATGTCCACGTCGCTGGAGTTCAGGAAGTCGGCGGCGCACCGGTAAGATTCCAGATCCTGCTCCTCGATCTCGAAGCGAACGACGTCCGGATACCGATAGCACCCCTCGATGTCATTGACCGGCACGGCGAAGCACCGGCTTTGGGGCTGGTGCGCCGCCACCGCCCCAAGCAGGTCGGATGTAAA
>PMYB01000078.1 GCA_003170915.1 Bryobacterales bacterium
TAGAACGGATGCCGGATGGGGGATCGGAGCAGCCTCAATCGCATGACAGAGAGTAGTGCGACGAGCGCACCAAAGCTCTCAGAATTCCGTGCAATCACCCCAGGGGATTGGCATCCGGCTTGTCCCAACGGGTGATTCCCGCAGCCAGTGCAAGCTGCGTCAGGCCGGCCACGTTGTTCACGCCGAGCTTCTTCATCATGGTCTTGCGGTAGCTGCGCACGGTTTGCAGGCCGAGATCGAGCATCACCGCGATATCCTTGCTGGTCTTGCCCTCGGCCACCAGCCGCAGCACCTGCAACTCGCGGGGGGAGAGCGATTCGAGCGGGCTGCGGTCGCGCCTCTCGAGATCGCCGCGCTGGATGCGGGCCAGCAGCCGGTCGGAGACCTGCGGGCTGAGGTACGAGCCTCCGCGCGCCACCGTGCGCAACGCATCCAGCAGCTCGGCCGAGGAAGCCTTTTTCAGAACGAATGCGCGCGCGCCGCTGCGTATGGCGCCGACCACGGAATTCTCGTCGTCATACATCGAGAGAATCACCACTTTCACTCCGGGACAGTGCCGGAGCAGCTCAGTGGTGGCTTCGATGCCGTTCATTCCAGGGAGGCCGATATCCATGAGGACGATATGCGGGGCGGTCTTCTTGCACAGATGCACCACCTCGGCCCCATTATCGGCCTCGCCCACCACGCGAAACTCCGCTCCACGCTCAAGGATCGTTTTGATTCCATCGCGCACCAGTTTGTGGTCATCGACAAGAACAATGTCGAATGGCATAATTCACCCCTCATGCGGCCCGCACGGTCGTTCCCATCTCCCGGCTGCTGGTGATGGAAAAGTCCAACCCAGCTTGCGCGGCATAATGCTCCATACTCAGCAATCCCAGCCCCCGGCGCCCACGAAGCAGGTCCGACGTGTCGAACCCCTTTCCGTTATCCCGAATCTCCAGAACAGTACCCCCACGTGTGGACTTTATCGCAATTTCGATGGCGGAGCAACTGGCATGTTGGACGGCGTTCTCCACCGCCTCCTGGGCGATCTGGTACATGGCGGAGGCGATCTTGGGATCGATTTTCAAGGAAGGATCGACATTCACCCGCATCGAGCCCGTGAAACGCCCGCAAATGCGGCCGGTGAGCCGGTCCAGGGCGGAACGCAGGCCGGCGCGCTCGACGGTGGATGGGTTGAGCTCGTAGCTGTACTCGCGCACGGCCTGCATCATGGCTTCCAGAATCTGTTGGATTTCGATTACCCGCGCACAGGTCTCTGGCTGTGCGTTTTCCAGATCCATGCGGATCAGATCCAGTTGCAGTCCCAGCGCTGTCAGGTTCTGGCCCACCGTGTCGTGGAGGAACCTGGAAACCATGTTGCGCTCGAACTCCTGGGCTTTGAGGGCGCCCAGCACGGTGTAGCGCAATTCCTGTTCGGCGGCGCTCCAGGCGGTGATTTCGCGGGCCAGCCCGCCAGCATAGCGGATCTCCCCGCCGAAGCGGATGGGAAACACGACGAGGCCCCAGATGCCGTTGCCCCGGCGTTCGCGCAGAACCACGGTTTCGCCTTCGAAGGCACGGGCGAAGCGGTCCCGCCACAAACCGGCAAGCTCGGGAGGGAGGGCTTCGGCGGCCGGGCGCCCCGCCAGCTCGGAAGCCGGTTTCCCAAAGAGGGAGGCGGGGTCTCCGTAGATGCGGTGAAAAACGCCGGCGGCGGTGACGACCCAATGACAGACCGGGCTCTGTTCGAGAAGCGCTTCGGCCAGAGATCCGGCGTCAGACATACTGCAATCTCCTCGTGGGGCAGCCAAATTCGGGGCCAGACACCAGCGTCCGCGCGGCGCAAAAAAGCTGCGCCTTGGGACGCGGGTGTCTGGCCCCTACGCGGGTGTCTGGCCCCTTCACTAGCGTTTGCGTGCGACTACCTTGCGAACGGCGGCGGCGACATCGCGGGCCACCAGGCCGTATTTCTCCAGCAACTCCTCCGGCTGGCCGGATTCGGCGTAGGTATCGTGGATGCCGACGAATTCCATGGGGCACGGCGCGGTTTCGGCTACCACCTGGGCCACGCGCACGCCCAGCCCGCCATCCACGAGGTGCTCCTCGGCCACCACGATGGCGCCCGTCTCGGCGGCCGCGCGGCGAATGGCTTCGCGGTCGAGCGGCTTTACCGTATGCATGTCGATTACGCGCGCCGAGATGCCTTCGCTGGCGAGCGTTTCCGAAGCCAGGATGGCTTGGGCCACCAGCAGGCCGTTGGCAATGATGGCGACATCGGAGCCTTCCACCACCTGGATGGCCTTGCCGATTTCGAACTTTTGATCGGCGCTGTAGACGATGGGCACCTTGACGCGGCCGGTGCGGATGAATACCGGGCCCACGTGCGCGGCGGCCAGGCGGACCAGCGCCTTGGTGGCGGCTTCATCGGCGGGCGAAAGGACCACGAAACCAACCAGCGAACAGGCCAGCGCGGTCTCTTCCACGCTCATCTGCGAGGGGCCGTCTTCACCAATCGAGATTCCACTGTGCGTCCCCACCACCTTGAGGTTGACCTTGGGATAGGCCGCGCAGACGCGGAGCTGCTCGAAGCCCTTGTTCATCACGAAGGCCGAGAAGCTGGAGACGAAGGGGATCTTGCCCGCCGAGGCCAGCCCGGCGCCGATCCCCACCATGTTGGCCTCGGCGATGCCAATGGAAAAGAACCGGTCGGGAAACTCCTTGGCGAAATAGGTGGTCATGGTGGACTTGGAAAGATCCGCGTCGCATACCACGATGTCCTTGTTCTCGCGGCCCAACTCCACCAGAGTGCGCCCGAAGGCTTCGCGGGTGGCCGCTCCCAGTTTCACTTCGAATTTGGTCTTGATGGGCATGGTTATTTAAGCTCCTGTAGGGCCAGTGCGACTTCGGCCGGCGAGGGGGCCGTGCCGTGGAACTTGGGGTTGTTCTCCATGAAGGAGATGCCTTTGCCCTTGATGGTGTGCGCCACGATGCAGGTGGGCCGGCCCTTGGTGGCCTGGGCTAACCGAAGCGCCTTCTGGATGGCGGGGAGATCGTGGCCATCGATCTCGATGGCGTGCCAGCCGAAGGCGCGCCACTTATCGGCCACGGGCGCGATTTCCATGATGTCCTTCACGAAGCCATCGAGCTGGATGCCGTTGTAATCCACGATGACGGCCACGTTATCGACCTTATGGAAGGCGCCGGCCATGGCGGCCTCCCAGACCTGCCCTTCCTGGCTCTCGCCGTCGCCGAGCATGACATAAGTGCGGCAGGAGCGGCCGTCGAGGCGCGCGCCCAATCCCATTCCAAGCGCCAGCGAGAGGCCCTCGCCCAGCGAGCCGGTGGAGGCCTCGAGGCTGGGAATGAAGCGCACGTCGGGATGCCCCTGGTACACGGAGCCGAGTTTGCGCAGGGTATTCAACTGGCCGATGGGGGTGTCGGCGAAGCCGGCTTCTGCCATGACCGCATAGAGCACGGGCGCGGCGTGGCCCTTGGAGAGAATGAAGCGGTCGCGATCCGGCCACTTGGGATTCTTGGGATCGATGCGCATGTAGTCGAAGTAGAGCTCGACCAGGATTTCGACGGCCGAGAGCGAGCCGCCGGGGTGCCCCGATTTGGCGGCGCCGGTCATCTCGATAATCTCGCGGCGAACACGCTTACAGATGGCTTGAAGTTCTTCAATGGATTTGGGCATTTAATGTCCCGATTTTACCATCACGCGCGCTATTTCAACTCATCCGGCAAGGGGATGGCGACACCACCGGTGGCCGCCCATTCCGTACCGCGAGTGAAGGTGGCGATAAACGGCGTTCTGGGAGATTGCTCCGCTGACGTCCCCATCCAGGAAGCTGCGCTCCAATCGGAGAACCTGCGAAAAGGCATGTCGAGAGGGTTATTTTTACGCCCGTGGGGTTCCCGCGCCTGGGCATTCGAGGCGGGAAACGGCTTCCCCGGAACGGTTAAGCACCCGTGGCGCGGGGGCGGCGTGCAGGGCGGTCCCATTTTGAGGCAAACTGTTAACATAGCGATTGACCTTGCCGGCGACGCGGACCGGGAGTGGTGCGCGCAGCTTATGGCATCCAGCGAGCCATGGGTCACCCTGGGCCACGATTTCGCCGCCTGCCTGGGCCGCTGCCGCGGGCCCGAGTTCGTCGCGCTGATGGCACGCCGCGCCGGGGAGCGCTGCGGCTTCGTGCTGCTCGACCCGGCGGGCGTGGCCGGGTCGCGGTAAATCGCCTCCACCGCCACCAGCGCGGCCGTGCGCGGGCAGGGCGTTGGGTCGGCGCTGCTCGACGCCGCGGAGCGTTGGCTGCCGGAGGCGCGCCATATGTTCCTGTGCGTCTCGTCGTTCAATACGCGGGCGCGGCAGCTGTACGAGCGCTGCGGTTACACGAAAGTCGGGGAGTTCCCGGATTACGTCATCGCGGGCTCCTCCGAGATTCTGATGCACAAACGCCTGGTGCGGCGGCCGTGATGCGGCCGTGGCGGCACAACAGGCGATGGGCCGGGTATTCAGCGCATTCCTGGCGGGCTACCCGGTGTGCCAGATTCCAGGTGGAATGCTGGTGGACCGTTTCGGCGCGCCGCACGTGCCGGGTTGGGCGGCGCTGGCATGGGTGGCGGCAACGGGTTGAATGGCAGGCCCAGGGAGATAACGGGCAGGCTAAAGCATGCCCCACCGTTACGGCTTCGCCTTCACCCGCTTGAACTCCTCGCGGATTTCCTGCAACTGGCGGGCGTGCGTCTCGGCATGGCCGGCGTAGCCCTCGAGCAGGCGGAGCAGGGTCATCGGCCCATTCTGGGTGTGGTTGCCGGCACGCTCGAAAGCGGTCTCGGGAAGCCCCTTCAGCAGCTCGTAATTCTCCGCGCGAATGCGGCGGAAGGTTTCGAGCGATTGTTTCGGCTTGCGGCGCGCGTAATCCAGGTTGCGCGCCCAGGCATCCTGGTCGAAGGCCACCAGGGTGGGGTTGTCTTCGGCGATCACCTGGCGGAAGCGATGTGCGCCCACCATCTCGGCGTCGGCGAGGTGAGCGACAATCTGCCGGATGCTCCACTTCCCGGGGGCGGCCAGGAAATCCTCCTCGTCGCCAAAAACGCCGGTCAGGACCACGGCCAGCAGCTCGGGGCCGCGGCGGAATCGTTCCAATAGCGCTGGTATGCCGGACATAGTATCGCTATCCATGATAATCCCGCGGCGCATGGGTGGAAACGGCGCCGGCGCTACAATGAAATCGCACGAGTATGGTAGGACCGTTGTTCGAAGAGCCGGGCGGGTTCGACCGCGAGGGACTCGCGGCGAAGTTGCGGTCGGCGGCATCCGAGAACATCTACATTGGCGGCAGTTCCTGGAAATACGAGGGGTGGCTGGGGCAGGTGTACACGCGCGGGCGGTACCTTTCGCGCGGCCGGTTTTCCAAGCGGCTCTTCGAGAGCGAGTGTCTGAGGGAATACGCCGAGACGTTCCCCACGGTGTGCGGCGATTTCGCGTTCTACCAGTTCCCCACGGAAGATTTCTGGCGCAAGCTGTTCGGCCAGGCGCCGGAGAGCTTCCGCTTCGCTTTCAAAGTGCCGGAACAGATCACGTGCAAGGTGTTTCCGCGGCACGCGCGCTACGGGGCGCAGGCGGGCAAGCCGAACGAAGCGTTCCTCGACGCCCGGGCGCTGGAGCGAATGTTCCTGCGGCCGCTGCTGCCGCACCGAGCGAAGACCGCGGTGCTGATCTTCGAGTTCGGAGCGTTCGGCCGAAGCAGTTTCGCGGATGGGAGTGAGTTTCTCGACCGGCTGGACCCGTTCCTGGCGAGCCTGCCGCCGGAGTTCCGCTACGCCATCGAGATCCGCAATTCCGAATACCTGGCGCGGGATTACTTCGCGTGCCTGCGCACCCACGGGGTGGCGCACGTGTATAACGCGTGGTCGAGGATGCCGGAATTGCAGCGGCAACTGGCGGTTCCCGATTCCGCAACGGCGGATTTCCTGGTGTGCCGCGCGCTGCTGCGCCGCGGCCGGCCGTACGAGGACGCGGTGGCGATGTTCTCGCCGTACACCGAGGTGAAAGACCCGAATCCGGAGGCCAGGGAATCCATGCGCGTGCTGATGGGGCGGGCGCGCGAGAACAAGCAATTCCTTTTCCTGTTTGTGAACAACCGCCTGGAGGGAAATGCGCCGCTGACGATTCTGTCGCTTGTGGAGCCGTGAAAGGTGCGGTATCCTAAACCGGACCTTTATGCTGCTGCCAATCCGGGAAAGACGGATTGAGCCCGACATCACGGTAGTGGAGCTGGCCGGCAGACTGGCGCTCGGCCGCGAGAGCCAGCGGATCGAGACACTGGTAGCGGAGTTGATCGGGAAGGGCGAGCTGCGGGTGATCTTCGACATGACCCGGATGGAAACCATCGACAGCGCCGGAATTGGCCTGGTAGCGCTGGCCGCAGGCAAACTGAAGGCGTCCGGCGGGAGACTGGTGGTAGCGGCCCCCGAAGGCTGCGTGCTGCAACTGCTGACGATGACGCCGGTCACCGCGATGGTGACGGTTTGCCCGACAGTGATGGAAGCCGCGGACGTGTTGGGACCGGCGCCGCCACTCAGCGGCGTAGCGCGCGCATGTTATACTTTTGAATTCACGCCTCACCGAAGGGCCCGTAGCTCAGTTGGTTAGAGCGCTACCTTGACACGGTAGAGGTCCGGCGTTCGAGTCGCCGCGGGCCCACCATGAAATCAAGGAATTACAGGGAATCGACAGAATTGCCCGTAGCACCTGCGTAACACTTCGGCCCGATTTCATTGGACCCCACCCTCCGCCGGCATTGCGGCCAACTCGCCCGCCCCGGTCTTCAACCGTTCCAGTATCTGCGCCACATGCGAACGCTCCCGCACTTCATCGGTCTGGGTGTACAGGAACGTCATATCCAGCGAAGCATGGCCCGCCGCCTTCTGTGCCTCGATGGGTGTTGCACCTACCTCTTGCCGCCACGTGACGTTCAGCCGCCGGAACGTGTGCATTCCGAAACCTTCGAAGTAGATTCCCGCGACTTCGGCGGCCGGCCGGAAAACGTGTTGCTGTAAATCCCGGTCATCCAACAGGCGGCCGTCCTTTCGCTGAAAAATGAAATCTTCCGGCCCGCGCCCCGCGGCATAGCGCAGTAGTTCATGCGCGAACACTCCGACTTGGCGCACGCGCCGCGCCGATTCGCTCTTGGGGTCGTCGACGTCGCCGCGATGCTGGCGCCGCTCCACATGCAGCGTTTCGGCCCGTGCATCGATGTCGCCGGCTTGTAGCCCCAGCACCTCGGAAACCCGAAGGCCAGCGACCACGGCCGTAACCACAATCAGCCGCGCACCCGTGGCGCTGATAATCGCCGTGTCCGGTATCGATTCCAGGAACTTCGTCAGATCCTCCGCCCCCGGAATTCGCTTCGCGCGCTTCACTTTCTTTTTCCCAACGCTCACACCTTCGCACGGGTTGCGGCCATCCCAGAGGTTCCACTCCGCGGCTTTCGTGAAGATGGCGGAAAGTAGGTTGCGCAGATCCATTCTGGCCCACCAGCCCAGGCCGTCATGTTCCTCCGCGGTCTCAATGCCATCCCGCTTCACTGTGACGGTCTGCGGTTCCCCTTTTTTGTTGAGCCAAGCTTCGATGGTCGGCTTGGTGATTTCACACAGCAACATGTCGCCGAAGGCCGGCAAGACGTGGTTTTGGAGGTGCGCGCGATATTTCGCCTGAGTCGCCGCGCCCAACTGCGGAATACGGGCATCCTCAAACTTCCGCGCCACCTCTCGGAAGGGAATCTGAGACTGAATCAGGCAACGGCCCGCGTTGATCGGCGCGAGTATCTGTTGCTTGCGCGCCTTTGCTTGCCGTACCGTGATTTCATCGCAGAACCCGAGTTGGAAAGACTGGCGTTTGCGCTTCAGTCCTTCAGCGGTCACGACTGGCACGGCCGCCAGCATGTAGTAAAAGGGCCTGCTCACGTCGGCCCGCGTCAAAATCTTCGGGTCTTGGTACCGTTGCTTTGCCATCGCATCCTCGCCTCGATCAAGGATGCTTTGAATTATAGCGAGCGCAGACACACTTTGGCTACCGCTTTGGTTGACGGTTCTCGGTGCGGCAAATTTCATTGAAGTAGTCGAAGGTGCAAAACGTCCTCGCGGGCGGCCAAAAAGAAACGCCGGCAGGACGAGCCCACCGGCGCTCTCAGGAGGATCATCATGCGTCAGAACAGCTCAAAAGCAGGCGCGCGGGGGACGATTTCCGAGCGCCTGCTACGCAACCCGCCGGCACGTGAAGCCAGCCCCGAAAGGAGGAGGGCTTGGCCCACAATGGTGTGAAGCCCATGCCGGAGGGTGCGATCCTTCCCGCCGCCCGCCCCCACGAAGATCCCCCGTCGAGTTGCTCAAAAACGGAGGGGAGAAGATGGGGGCGGGCCGCAGAAACCTCAGATCCCGTGCTGCTGGCGCCGAATTGCACCGCGGAAGTAGTTCTGCATTTCTTCTGGCGCAATCCCGCCGGTATGCCAGCCGCCGGCCATCGTCCAAGCTAGGGTACGCTGGGCAAAGTGAATGACGCCCCTCGTGCGGTCGCGCTCGATTCCTGCGATGATCGCACTGGCTTCCCCCGCAGGCAGCACCTCCTGCAGTACCTCCGGATATGTCGCGGCGATCGCTTTGAGCACATCATCACGGAAGATCGATTTTCGATCCCCGAGATTGGTTTCCACCGCTACGAATACTCCGTCCGGGAAATCACAGGGCGCCAGGCCCAGCCCATCGGGCCATCGGGAATAAGCATCGCGGACGAGTTGATGCTCCTCCAGTTCGATGGCTTCGAGTTCCAGGGCAGCCCGCACTTTCCGCTTGACGATGGCCTTATGGGCGGCTTCGACCCGCTCCTGTTCAAGCACCCGCGCCCGTGCACTAAGTTCCCGCGCGCGGGCGTCCAGGTCGCCGATTGCCGCCTCGTGCGCCGTGAACGCTGCTGAAGCTTTGGCCACCGCGTCGCGTGTGGCTTTGTGCGCCAGTGCCGCCTCGGTGCGGTCAGTGTCGCTCACGTCGAGATTGGCGTCCGGATCGCTCAATATCCGGCTGTGCAGGTCGCGAGCCTGTTGGTATGCCGCTGCCGCTTGGACCTTCGCGCCGTCCAAGCGTCTCCGCTCGGCAGCATCCTCCGCCAGGGCCTGGTGCTGCTGGGCGAGCTCCGCCTCGCGCGCGTCGAGTCCGCTGGTGGGTTGTGGCGTTTTGTCGGATAAATTCAGCCTCGTCATGGTTGGCTCCTGTCCCTATTTGGAAAATGTCTCACTGTACGATGGGGCCGGGGCCGGGGCCGGAGGGCCGCCATAAATGAACCGGTCGAAGAAGTCATCGGCCGCGCTCGCCTTGGCAACTTTTTCGCCCGTCATGGCGTCTGCATTGTTCGCCATTTCTGTCAGGTGGGCCGCGTGTGCCTCGTGGGCGCCGGAGATTGCCCGGTGTTCAGCCGAGATGTCTTTGTGGAGTTTGGCGCTCGCGAAGTCCGCGCGTCCCTCGGCACACTTGGCCAATCCACTGTGGTGGGCCGCCAACTCCTTGTGGTGCTTACTGAGCTTTAGGTGGTGCGCAGAAGCCTCTTTGTAGTGCTGTCGCATGATGTCACTTCCTTTTTGTGCGAATTTGCGTAATTCTTGCGTGCCATCGACCTTGATGACGGTGAAGACCGCCTCCTTGAGCGCTGGCGAGTCCACGTAGGAGGTCTCGACAACTGCGGGAACGAACTTTACCTTCACGCGCTTGTTGCACTGCGGGCAATAGTTAGTCCTCGCCGCCATGGTGGCCATCATGTCCGCGCCGCATTCGGAGCAGTTTCGAGATCGATAGCCACCGCATATAGAGTAGCCCCGAACGAACCCCCTGAGTATCAGATCGCGGGCTTCAGCGTTGACAGGCTGCGATGTGAGCGTGATTGTCTTGGCGCTGTCATCGTAGGTGATGGCAACTGCCTTGCCTCCGATCTTACTGGGGTCGTGCTGTATTCTGATGGGCCCCAATGAGACTTCCTGGCCGGCCGCACGTGTGGACTTCACTGCCTCATCGCTCCAGCGCTGTATGTCAGCCTTGCCACCGCCAAGGTAATCGAACACCTCATCGTCACTGTCCGGAATCTCCGCAGCCATGATTCCGGTCGTCAAGCCCGTGCGCTCATCGAGCTTTTCAAACGCGAAGGATTTCTCCATAGTTGTCTGCATGGTTGACCTCTTTCGGCGGCGTGGCCTCACCGGCGCCGACGGGTTGCGCTTTCAGCCAGGTTGCGATGGATCTAGCGTAGTAGTAGACGCTCCGGTGAATTCGAATGAACTCGGGGCCGATTCCCTTACAACGCCAGACCGCCAGAGTGCCTATCTTGACACCCAGGAGTGCAGCGACCTGCGCTGGTTTCAATAACTCAGAACTAAGTGCCATTTTCGCCTCCAGTCGTAAACTTTCACTCTTTCAGCCGATGCGCCTTTTTGGATCTTCTGATGGCGCATCCACCACGGTCATGGCCGGTTTCGTGAGGCGGCCCGGCCTCAAGATCTTAGTGTGGTGCCCTTTGCCCCCGCGTCTTCGTTTGGGTGTTCCGGCGCGCACGCTGATGTATTGGAATCCTGTTCCAAGCGGCGCCCCAAAATCTACTTCCGCACCCCACGGTACGACTCGATCCTCGACAGATTCCGGCTGAAGGAATCGGATGCGCCGGCTGTTCCCTACGCCGTGATAATTGCCGCGTCGAAGACTCGCCAGCGCGTCCCGCGGATTCTGATACTCGACTTCGGGCCGGCCGAAGCCGTCCCGAATTACTACGGATTCGGTCTGATAGGCCAGCACCGCCCGCAGTCGATCCCCTGCAAATCTCATAGGTACACCTCGCCCGCCCTGGCTTTGTCCCGTATTTCCTCCACCCGGAACTTCGTGGCGTTGATTCCTGAGGGCCCCGTCCGCCGGTTGATTGTCCTTGCGCCAACCAGCCTCAGTTAGCTACCGTCAATCTCAATATACGCGCGTATTGGATAGGTTGAAACTGCGCACAGGGCGAGCAGCGGTAGTTATGCGTAGGAAAAATTTATGGCCGGCGTTCAAGGTCGGACGGAGTGGGTGAGTGTCCGCCGCCCGGGCGAGCCCACAGGGAGCCCGACTTCCCTGAGGATGCGCTGCACTGCGGTTGTTATCTGGCGTACACCGCATCTCTTGGGGTTGTGCTTGGCCGAATTGTGAATTTCTGCGTATGACCACTTCTCGCAGTAATGGAGGGCCGCCCACTCCATTCGCATGGCCTGGTTGGATGATCTAGAGCGGGGACGCTTGACGCGTATCAGGATGTCCTTGCGTTCGGCAATTCGAATGGACTTTACGCATTCCTTGGCAATCTGGCGAGAGAGCCTTTTCCATGCATGATCGGCTCGCGCGATCCACTCCTTCACAGAGTCGTGCCTCACATCGAAGGCCGGTAAGTCGACCACCAACGGACGGGGCTGAATTGTTATGGGGTTCAAAGATGTGGCGTGAATCTCGAACTTAGGCCGCATCTCTGGCTTGATTTCCAGTCTCTCGCACGCTTGAATAAACTGGAGACGAAGGATGCCAAGACGCGCCGAGCATTCGAATACCGGCAGGCGCCGTAGCCGGCCGGAAGCCATGTCTTCCTCTAGCTGCCTGTAGGTCGTCGGGGGCGCAGCGCTGAACGAAATCGGGGGCGGGCCCTTGCCTGAGGCAATGTCGGCCACGAATTTGGACACTCGCTCTATGACATCCGGGCTAAGGTTCTCTGGTTGCCGATTCTGTTCCGCCATGTGGCCACTCCTCAAGGCTCCTCCTCAGTTCCGTAATGGCCGCCGCGGGTGAGGAAACCCGCATACCCCGTCGAGCCGGCGGCCACTGAGAGGCTTACACCCCTCGTTCTGATAGTGCGTCCGGAATCCCAGAAATCTCAACTATTTTTGGCCTAAAACTTCTAGTGACGCGCGAGAATCTATTGGCTAACTGACTCTTGGCACGATGTTTAGCGTTTCGGTATTTCGTCTCAGTGAGTGAAAGATCCTTGATAATCTGGGCATTTGGTTCCTCCAGCAGGTAGGACCGGCGTAGAATTTCCCTCTCGTTTGCCGGAAGGCTGGCCAGGGCCCGGTGCGCCAGCGCTACGGCTTCGCCGCGAATAAACGCCTGTTCTGGATTGGGGGAACTGTCGCGCAGCACCACGTCCTCACAGCCACAGCACCGCCGGGCGCCCACCATGTCGGTGATTCGCCGGGCAACTTGACGGTGTAGCACCGTCTTGGCGTAACCAAAGAGGCGCCCAGGGTCCCGGATCACGCCGCCCTGAACTGCCTGCCAGACTGCTAGGAACAGGTCCTGAGCGGTGTCTTCGGCGTCTTCCGGCCCCATGTTTTGGTGAAGGAAGCCGCGGAAGCTCCGAAGGGCGCCATACAACTCCTCGGTGGCCGCGGTATCGCCGACCTGGACACGGCGAACGAGGCTGGCGCAAGGATTGGCGGGAAAGATTGCCGCCGGCAAGGTAATGGGTTGGGTGCTTGTAGACACTCGGGTGATCTCCTTTCAAATCAACATAACCACTAGAACCGATGGAACCAACGATTTACTTTACACCCTTTTTCTCTCATTTGCAATGTTTTTTGCGGTTATACTGGTTGCATGGCCACGGATAAACCGCTCCTGAACTTCGTCATTGACCCTGGACTGCTCAAGCGGGTCGATGACTTCCGCTTCAAACACCGATTCGCCACGCGGGCCGCGGCCATCAAATGGTTGCTCGATTGGGCGCTGAGGCAGAAACCGGTACCGAGCAAGCCGGTAGTTGCGGAAGGGCGGCCCAAATGAAAGAAGCCAAGCCCTCAAAGCCGCTCACCAGAGCAGAGATACTCCGGGGCATGGGCTGGAAGCCGTTCAAAATGGGCCGCCAAAGGCCGGAAGCAAACGCAGCGGAAACGCGCGAAGGTGGCACCCCGCCCGGCGGCCCGGAAAGCTACGGCCGCGACCCTCTTCGAAAATAGCTGAGACAAAACCTCCGGATCACGCACTCCTATTGCGAAGGAGATATGTTTGTGCAAACGGAGGTAAATAGATGTCCTGGAATCTGAACGGCGCCGATGTCTCGGAAGAGGAACTGGTAGCACGTGCCACGCGAGCCTGGTTCATGACCGCAAGAGCCAAGGGATACATCCCAGACATTCCGGCGAACTATTCCGGCGTTGAAGAATGCGACAACAGGCTGTATGTCGTGCTCAAGAACGTGAACGGCATGTTGGCCATTTACCGCATCCGGAACGACGGCATGTTGAAGGCACTGAAACGCTGGCCGAAAGCCGCTGCCCCAAGCACATCAAGGCCATGGTTGACGAACAGAAGGCGGGCAAGTTTGCGGCGATTCTGCTCGTGAGCAATCGCAACGGGGAAGTCGTTGTACTGTAGCGCCGAAAGCGGCGAAGTGGAAAGGTGGCCTGAGATGGCAGATACAAAGCAGGGAGCAATGCGCAGAGTGCTTGCGCTTTTACTGGAAGCTCGCGAAATCATCCATAAGTATGGGCTTTCGGGTGAATTTCCGGATAGTTGGATGGCCGAAACTGATTCACTCGCGTACCCTCCCGATGAGGATGAGGAAAACCCCGTCATCGGGACGCCCCCGAATTGGAATCCGCCGGACGATCCAACGCGAAAGCCTAATTAGGGATGTCGCCCGCAGCCAGTGCCACGGCGCGGGCGAAGAAGGCGGCCGCGGCCAGGGCGAAGGCAAAGAAAGGTTGAGGGTGATGAAAATCCGCAACATAGAGATCTTAAGCGCCGAACAGATGGGCGAATTGCGACATTTAGCAAGGGCGCAACGACGGGAGGAGAGCAGACGGTTCGACTCTCTAACTATCAAGCAACTTGTCGAGCAAAGTCTAGACCTTGGTCTTTCTGAGATGAAGGCCCGTGAACGAAGCCCCGTCCCGGAAGTCTCCGACTGGGGCCATGAGAATGATCCAGAGGGGATAAGGGGGCTTCTGTGCTTTGCCCTAAACGCCAGAGCCCCGGTATTGGTGGAGTACGAGCGCGACGTAAGTAAGGCGTTCGAAGAACGCCTGCGCTGGGCTGCAAAGCCGGAACGGATTTGCTTTTATCGGTTGCTCGGCAGCTACGCAATATTGGACCGTAGAGGCTTAGAGCGGAAAGGGTAGCGATGGCAGCCTGCGAACTGAAGCGGCGTGAACCGTTGGACCTTGACCCCGATGACTTCTGGGTTTTCGGTCAGAGGGGGATCCAGAGCAGGATAGTGCGGCTTCTGTTCGCGCATGGGCGACTGTTCAGAAGGGGAACACCGCCGCCCCGGCGCGGCGGCTGGAATCGCGCACCGAGGGTATGCTTTCGGAATGCGTATCGCAATGCCAACAGTGACCGCGGGCGTTACCTCTACTGCGAGGGGTTTTGTTGGAGCGACGAACCTGGCGGCAGCCCCTCTTGGCCGATGCCACATGCATGGTTTATCGACCGCCAGGCGTCGGATGTGGCGCTCGATACGACATTGAGCCCAGAGAGGAAATTACAATACTTCGGGATTCCGATTCCCTGGAGAAGTGTTTGCGCGGCGCTGCTGGCAGAGAATGTGCATGGGCCGGTTTTCGACTATTGGGAAAAGACGTACGGGCAGAGGAAGCCGAAAGGGTAGGCGATGGCAGCACTTGCCCGCCAAGGCCAGGTCCTACATCGCCGCGGGGCCCGCAAACCCCTTCTCGCTCCGGTTCGGCCTGAACTTCTCCCGCTGGGGCTCGCTGAACTGTTCTCCGCACTGCGAACAGCGCCAGCCGCCGCTTGATACGAGAGCGATGCACGTGGCGCCGCACTCTGGACAGGCGCCGGCCGGCTGCGGGCCGCCCTCTGGCGTCGCTGACACCCTCGGCACCACGCCGAACCTGGCCGCGTCCATTCGCTCTGCGGTCTGTCTTATGCGCTCCAACGCCACGGGATCGGCCGCCAGCTCCTCCATGTAACCCAGGAGGCCATAATCGAGCCCGGTATTCATTTTGTGCAGGGCCTGGCTCATGGAATCGAGCATGTCATCGTGTTTTCCCGTGGGGAACGCTGCGCACTCCTCAATGAAGGCATCCACCCAAGGGGCCACGGCCGGGTGAGGGAGGTAGACATTCCCGCTCTCAATCTGCGGGCTAATGGCTGTTGCGCGGGCTACCTTGCCGCCGGAAGGATGCACTGCGACAATCCCGGATACCTCATGCCGGAGCGTCGCAATCACCGCAGCGCCGTTTGCGGCCTCTTCGATGAGGATCCTGTAGGCCATAGGCCATTTCGCCCGAAGCGATCTGACAGCTTCCAGGGTCCGCGGAAAACTCAGCCGTTCGCGGATTTGATCCAACAGAAACCGATCAGCTTTCTTTGCCGCCCACACGCCGGCGGCCACATAGTCAGACGTGTTCAGGTCCTTGAAGGCCATATCCCAACTTGCAAGCACCTCGTCGAAATCATCGGGCAAGTAGACGGCGTGAATCTGCTGCAAACTGCCATCGGGAAGGCGCACGGATACGGGCGGTAGGTTCATGCCCTTGGGCTGCCAATACCTGAAATAGTGCCGCTTTAGCCCAACTTTCGCACTTGG
>PMYB01000107.1 GCA_003170915.1 Bryobacterales bacterium
ATGTAGCTGGCGGGGTCGAAGCCTTTGACTTCTCCGGCAATCTGGCAAGAGAAGGCCGACGCGTCGAACTGGGTGATGCGCCCGACCCCGGATTTCCCCGCGCGGATCGCCTCCCAGGTCGCTTCCGTCCCCAACCCCAGCGGCGTCAGCAGTCCAACGCCGGTCACTACCACTCTTCGCGACAAAACGAGTCTCCCTGGTGAGAAAAACGGCTACGACTTCTTGGCAGTCTTGTTCTCGATGTACTCGATGGCGTCTTTGACGGTGGTAATCTTCTCGGCGTCTTCGTCGGGGATCTCCAATTCGAAGGCCTCTTCGAAAGCCATGACCAACTCCACGATGTCCAGCGAATCGGCGCCCAGGTCGTCAACGAACGACGCGTTGTTATCCACCTGGCTCTCATCCACGCCAAGTTGCTCGACAATAATCTGCTTCACCTTCTGCTCAACTGCCATGCTTCCTCCAGGAATATGTGCGAACGCGTTGATTTTAGCGAGCTTGCGGAGTTTCCGCAAGTGAAACTTAGTAGCGCACACGCAACCCTTACGCTTGTGCGGGTCCCGATCTCCCATTCTGGCACGAAAACGGGCGGAATGGGACCGGCGCTACTGGCCGAAATGCACCATCCACGGTGGAATCCGGCCAGCAACGGCGGCGCGGCCGCCTTTATTCTTCAATAACTTACCTTCCTTCCCGGTTTGGCGAACCAGGTGCATATAGGGAAGCCGGGAATAATGCGAGGCACCCATATGACACGAATTCGCTCGTTGACTTTGGCCCTTCTGGCCACCACCGGCATGTTGTTTGCACAAAGCGGATGGCGCCGCTTCGGCGATGCGCCGCCAGTCCCGGCCGCGCAGCAGGCGCCGGCCGCGGAATCGCAAGATCCCACGCAACCCGTGGAAAGCTTTGATTCGCAGGCCCAGAGGCCCGCTTCGAATTCGCCCAACGATCCGCCACGTTACGGGCTGCCTCCGCAACTCACCATCAGGCCCGGCACATTCGTGATGGTGCGGGTGGACCAGATGCTGTCATCCAACCATAACCAGCCAGGGGACGTCTTTTCGGCCACCCTGATGCAGCCCATGGTGGTGGATGGCGTGGTGGTGGCGCAGCGCGGGCAGACCGTTATGGGTCGCGTGGCCGAGGCGCAGAAATCCAAAGCCGGCCACGATTCGCGGCTGGGACTCGAGCTGACCGGCCTGACCCTGGTGGATGGCACGCAGGCGACGGTGCGCTCGCAGTTGGTTGCGCGGCGGGGTCCCACCACGCCGGGCGGGCAGGAACTGGGTACCGTGGCCACCACGACCGCCGTGGGCGCAACCGTCGGAGCTATGGCCGACTGGGGCAGAGGAGCCGCCATTGGCGCCGGCGCCGGAGCCGCCGCGGGAATCATCGGCGTCCTGCTGACGCACAACCACCCCAGCGTCGTCTATCCGGAGACCGCGCTGACGTTTCGCATCGCGATGCCGGTGGCCATCAACACCATGCGCGCGCCGCAGGCCTTTCGCTACGTGGACCCGAACGATTACCAGCGCCCGGCTGAGGCGCGCGCGATGCCTGTGCGGCGGCCGGTTCCCTATTATGGTCCGGGCTACTACCCCTACTCCCCGTATCCCTACTGGGGTCCGTATTACGGCTACGGCTTAGGTGTGGGGATCGGTTTCGGCCGCGGCTGGGGCTACGGCCGCCGCTGGTAGGCGCCCACAGTCACGCGCTGAACCACCAGCAATGCGAATGTCCCGGGCAGCACCGGCGCTCTGCCCCTGCCACCCGGTGCCTCTCCAAACTTCGCGGAGACCAGGAACACACGGTGATTCGTCGGGTCGAGCCCCATATTGCGCGACCCCTGCGGAGTTGTGACGGTCTGGGCCACGTGATATTGGTCCGGCGAGTCCTGGTGAATCACGGTGAGCGTGCCGTCGGCATTGGAGGCAAACGCGTCGCCCGATGCCGCGTCGTACCCGGCGCCGTCGACGCCGGTCCCGATGGGGACCGTTGCGACTACCTTGCCGGCCTGATAGTCGGAGATGGCCATCACGCCGCTGCGGCATCCGCTGAACAGCCGATGGTGGGCGGTGTCGAGGGCCATGGAGACCGGCTGCTTGCACGGGGCGGTGGACCAGCGCCGCGCCACGGTCGCTGTCTTCGCGTCGATCTCAACCACCTCGCTCGAGTCGGTGAGATTTCCGTACACCTTGCCGTCGCCGGCCGACGCGCCGTATTCCGGTTTGCCGCCGAGTGGAATGTTGGCGATCAGGGTCCCCGCCCGCGGGTCGATCACCGTCGAGGAGTGCGCGTCGCCATTAAATGTGAACACGCGATTCGATGCGCTGTCGTAGACGATGGCGTCGGCGTCTTCGGCGGCGGGGATCCGGCCCAGCGTTTTGAAAGTCTTCAGATCGAACATGACCACGGACTGGTCGTTACCCGAGGTTGCGAATCCATGGCCCGTGGCTTCCGCCACCGCGGTTCCGTGCGCGCCCTGAATGCCGGTGACTTCGCCGAGCAGCGTGCCGCGGTCTTCGTCGACGACGATCACGCGATTCTCGCGAGCGATGAACAGGCGGTGATTGGGAGGATCGGGCACGACGTAGTCCCAGCGGCCCTCCCCGCCGAGGGTGTAGGTTTGGGCGATGCGGTAAGACGACGATGACTGCGCGAGGAGTGCCGCCACCCCAGCCAGTGTGAGGACGAGCGCGATGTTGCGCATGGTGCTCCTTTCTGCCTGAGTATACAATACAGTTTGAAAGCCCCCTCAGAGTTTCCCAGCGTCATTCTTCTGCTCGCCGCCTTCTGGGGGCCTCCCGCTGCCCGATGCCAGTCGGCTACCACCGGGGGATTGACCGGAACCGTCAACAATCAAGCCGGCTCTAGCGTGCCAAACGCCACCGTCACGCTGACGAATCCGGCCACCAATCAGACGCAGACCACCTCGGCCAGCTCGAATGGCGGCTATACCTTCTCGCTGCTTCCTCCCGGCGACTACGTGGTTCAATTCGCTTCACCGGGGTTCAAGACCGCGCGCATGGCAGGGTTGGTGGTGAGCGTCTCGGAGGTCCCCGTGCTGGACGCCGTGCTGGAGCGGGGAGAGGCGGCCGAGCCGGTGACCTGCCAGTGCCGCATTGGAGTTGCCTCCTCCTCCACCGGCACCGTGGTCAACGCCAGAACTCTCACCGCAGTGCCGTTGACCACGCGCAACCTCACCCAGTTGCTCTCCATGTCGTCGGGCTCCGCCGCCGACGTGAACAACGCGGGAACGCTGGGCCGCGGCACCAGAAACGTCAATGTGAACGGCAACACCACCGCTGGCGCGTATACCCTGGACGGCGCGTATGCTCCCAGTGCGGTTCCCAATCCCGACACGATTGCGGAGCTGAAGATTCAGACATCGCAATACGACGCCGTGTACGGCGCCCAGGTCCCCAATACGGCCCTGATCACCAAGAGTGGGGAGAACGATTTTCATGGCGACGCCTGGGAGTTCGTGCGAAACGACGTCTTCAACGCCAACTCGTTTTTCCGGGGTTCCACCGGACAGCCGAAACCGAATCTGAAACAGAATCAGTTCGGTGCAACCATGGGCGGTCCCGTCAGGAGACGGAAGCTGTTCTTTTTTGGCTCTTACCAGGGAACGCGCCAGGTGAACGGCGTGGACCCTACCTCCACGTCTAATCCCATCCTGCCGCCACTCACTCTGGATCGATCGGCGGCAACCCTGGCCGCCCAGTTCTGTCCTGGCAATCACTTGGTGGCGAGCGGCCAGCCCGACCCGCGGTACTTGACCTTTGCCGGCGGGAAGCAGCTCGACTGCCACAATCAAAGCACATCCACCACGGCGCCCATCAATCCCGTGGCGCTGCGCCTTCTTCAGATGAAGACGCCCGACGGCGGGTACCTCATCCCGGTGCCGCAGACGATTCTCACGACCGGCAGCAACGCGGGTCTGGGCTTCTCTTCCTACAGCCTTCCCTCCACTTATTCGGAGGACCACTACCTCATCAATGGCGACTATCTGGTGACGCCAAAGAACACGCTTTCCAGCCGGGTGTACCTGACTTCGCTCGACCAGTACAGGACATTTGGTTCCCCGCAGGGCTACCCCGGCGCGCCCATTCTGCCCGGGCAGGGCGCGGCCCAAGCGCTCCACGCTCACGACGACGTTGCCAGCCTGAGTCTGACTTCCACCATCACCAGGAACTTTGTGAGTGAGGCCAGAATGAGCTTTACGCTCTCCACGCAGGATGCTCATGGCGTGGGCACGCCATCGGCGACATCGTTGGGGATGACGCCGGCGGACCGGTTCTTCGATGAGTTTCCCGAAACCACGGTCCTGGGCCCGCTGGGGAGTTTTCGTCTCTTTGGTAATTTCGGGAACGACTTTGCCAACGAGAACAAATACTACTCGTGGACGGACAATCTTTCGTGGGTTCACGGAAGGCATAAAACCCGGGCCGGGGCGTTTTTCCTGACCCAATACAACTGGCGCGACGACCTGGGGAACTCGAGGGGAAAGCTGTTCTTTCAAACCTTCAGCGACTTCCTGCTGGGACTAAGCGCGGCCGATAATCTCAGCCCGTCCGGACGGAGTAACATCCAGAGCATTCAGGCGAATGAGGGTGTGGGACCGAAGGGCGAGCTTCAGTATCACTACCGCAGCTATTACGGCGCCGGTTTTATTCAGAACGATTTCAAGGCGAGCTCGCGTTTGACCGTGAACGTGGGGCTTCGCTGGGAATATGTCGGGCCCGCCCTCGACACCACCGGCGCCATCGGCAACGTCTGGCCGTCGCTTTTGCAACAAGTGCCCATCCCGCCCGCGTCCGGCACGCTCATCGGAAATACCGTGGCCGCGAACTACAACCCCAACCTGGTCAACCCTTACACCGGCCAACGGTTCGGGGCGGCGCCCACCGGGGTCCTGGTTCGATCAACCAACAGCTTCTACCAGAACAGCACTCCGCTGGACACGTTCGCTCCCCGCGTTGGTTTCGCCTGGCAGCCGCTGGGGACCGGCGGCCGTGTTGCGATGCGCGGCGGCTACGGCTGGTTCTATCAGCCGCCCACATACAGCGCCAACGCGGCCGGAGTTCCTCTGTTCACCGCGGCGCCCTTTGCCCAGGGGTTTACGAACGCGGACTCGAGCAATAATCTCTCCAGCTTCGAAGCGCCCTTCCCCGTCACCACGCTGGGCTTCGTGCCGCGCACACCCACCTCGCAGCTATCCGACCGGGTGGCCGGCCCGGAGTACACGGTTCCGCGAATGTATCAATGGAACCTGAGCGCCCAGTTCCACTTATTTCAAACTCTCTCGTTCGACATCGGCTATGTCGGCTCGGAGGGGAAGAATCTATTGATCGCGCGCGGCCTGAATCAGCCGCTCCTGGCCACGCCCGGCAATCCGGTGAACGGCATCACAACCAATACGGCGGAGAATGCAAATCTCCGAGTGCCCATCCTGGGCGAAACCCCCACCGCACTAACCGACAATGAGTTCACCGGCGAGTCCACTTACCATAGCCTGCAGGCAACTCTCAGGAAGCAGGCGTCGCGCGCGCTCGCTTTTCAAGCCACTTACACGTATTCCAGGGCCGCGAGCAATACCACCATCTACAACGATTCCAACAATCTGTCTCTGGATTGGGCACGCGCGGCATTCGATCGCACGCACCGCTTCACCACTAACTTCGACTATCGGCTACCGTCTGCCGCGCATGGCGCGATGCTGAAAGGCTGGACGCTGGCCGGCATCGTCATCATCCAAAGCGGACTGCCCATGACTCTTACCGATCCCAATGGAGGGGGCGTATACGGCCATGCGGGAACTTCCACCGTGACACTCTGTCCCGGTGCGTCGTACGCCGGCCTGGTGACCCCGGGAAGCGCCGGCTCCCGACTGAACCAGTGGATTGACACAGGGGCGATCTGCGCTCCAGCCGCTGTGGGATCCGACGGTTCTACGGGATACGGTAGTGCGGGACAAAGCATCATGCAGGGGCCGGGCCAATTCAACACCGATTTGTCTCTCGGCAAGACCACCAAAGTGGGGGGCCTTCGAGAGGACGCCATGCTGGCGTTCCGCCTGGAATTCTACAACTCCCTGAACCACCCGCAATTCTCTAATCCCGGCACGTCTCTGGGCACGGCGACCTTCGGCGTGATTACACAGAACTCGGTTGCGCCCCGCCTGATTCAGTTCGCCGTGAAGTACCTCTTCTGAAGCGGCCATCTCCGGCACGGGCGCCCGCGGCCTCAGTGCGTCATGGAGTACACCACGTAGTTCACGCCGATGCGAATCCCCAGCGCGGCGTACTTCTCCGGGTAACGTGGATCGTCCGCCCACTCCCAGGAATCGCCGATGTCCGAATTAAAGGACATCGCCACCATGACCCGGCCGTGGTCGTCGTAGATGCCCCGCCAGTGCGCCACGGAGCCGTCGTTCCGGTAGGTCGTGCCGCGCGCCAAAGCCCACTGGCCCGGTACTTGATACCGCTCGTCCAGATCGTAGACGGTGTGAAAAATCGGATCGCGGTTTTCCATTTCCACGATCGGCCGGTCCGGGAAAACCAGCCGCATGCTCTCATAGAACCGGTCCCATTCCTCGGTTCCCCAGAAATCGTCCAGCATGAGAAATCCGCCGCGCAACAGATACTCGCGCAGGGTATTCGCCTGGGCGGGGGTCAGCTTCCAATCGCCCATCTCGCCGGCATTCATCCACGGCCAGTCGTAGAAATCGTCCAGGTCGTCGGGGTCCACGGGTTGTTCCACCGACCGCGCGTGAACGCGCGTCAAACGCCGCACGGCGGCCGCAAAGTGGCGGTCCGCCCGAGGATAATCCTGCGTCCAACTGGTGAAGCCCTCGCGCCAGTTGAGTGCGCCTCCGAAGCGGCGGCCAAAGCGCCCGAAGCGGCCAAAGCGCGCCTCCGGGTGCTGCGGATACATCAACCGGGCGAACACCCATTCGGCCTTCTCCTGCCAGTCCGGCGGGAGCGGAATGTTGTCGTAAGGCTCCATGCTGGGGTAGACGCGGAAGGGCCGCTCAAAGGCGTACAGCGCGCCGATCAAGGCCAAGGCGGATGCCACCACTGGCCACAGGCCCCTCTGAAAGGTCATAGCCTACCGCGCCGCCCGGCGGCGCTCCCCTACTTCTCTTGTTCCGACGCCAACTCCCCCGCCGCCGCCGCTTCCGGCCCCGCCGCCTGGGCCTCTTCGATCAGCCGCCGGGCTTCCATGACCTTGCCGCGCGGCACCATCACCTGAAAGCCGAGGTTGGCAAATTGCGGGGCGCCCACCAGCAGCGTAGGTATCCCGTTGGAATCCAGTACGCCGCGGATCATGTCCGCTTCCACCTCCGAATCGATGTTGGATGAATCCCACAATGCCACCATGTCCAGAGCGTGGGACGTCAGCAACTGATCCTGATCTCGTTCTTCATCGTTGGGTTCGGGGTCTTGCGCCATGACTCAAGGATATCGCAGAATAGGATTAGGCCTAGGCCGTTCCCACGGAGGCAGCAGAATGACACAAGAAGAAGGCACTAGCAGACTCGCGTGGTTTTTGACCGGCGTCGTCATCGGCGCCATGGTGGCCGTCCTGTACGCGCCCAAGAGCGGCAAGGATACGCGCCACTTCATCTCCGAAAAGACGCAGCAAGGCAAGGACGCCGTCACCGAAACCAGCAAGGACGTCGTGGAAGCCAGCAAGGAAATGTTCGATCGCGGCCGCAAGCTGGTGGAAGACGCCGCCGACCTGTTCGACCGCGGCCGCAAGCTGGTCAGGGGCTGATTTCTGGTGGTAACGGCGGCGGCTCGGGGTAGTATGGAGCTTATGGCACTCGCGACCCTTCCCGAGTTCCGCAACGAGCCCTACGCCGATTTCTCCCAGCCCGCCGTTCGCCAGGCTGCGGCAGGAGCCCTTCGCCAGGTGCGCTCCGAATTCGGCCGCGAATATCTGCTGCGCATCGGAGGCGAATGGATTGCCACGGGAGACCCGCTGGTCTCGGTGAACCCCTCCAATCCGCGCGAAGCCGTGGGCATCCACCACAGAGCCACGCCCGAGCTGGCCAACCACGCCGTCGAAGCCGCGCACGCGTACTTCCCGCAATGGAGCCGCACCCCCGCCGCCGAGCGCGTCCGCCTGCTGTTGGAGGCCGCCCGCATCCTGCGCGCCCGCAAGATGGAGTTCGACGCCTGGCTGGTGTTGGAGGCCGGCAAGTCCTGGCCCGAAGCCGAAGCCGACGTTTCCGAAGGCATCGATTTCTGCGAGTACTACGCCCGTGAAATGCTGCGCCTGGCCGGCCCGCAGCGGGTCCACCAGCTTCCCGGCGAGCACGACGAGATGATCTACATCCCGCTCGGCGTGGGCGTGGTGATCCCGCCATGGAACTTCCCGGCCGCCATCCTGATTGGCATGGCGGTGGCTTCGCTGGTGGCGGGCAACACGGCCATCGTCAAGCCGTCGAGCGAGACCCCCACCATCGCCGCCAAGTTCGCCGAGGTTCTGCTGGAAGCCGGATTCCCCGAGGGCTGCTTCACGCTGCTGACCGGCAGCGGATCGACGGTTGGCGACGTGCTGGTGGAGCATCCCAAAACGCGATTCATCTCGTTCACCGGCTCGCGCGATGTGGGCCTGCGCATCAACGAGCTGGCCGCCCGCCATCGTCCCGGCCAGATCTGGATCAAGCGCGTGATCGCCGAGATGGGCGGCAAAGACGCCATCGTTGTGGATGCCGATGCCGACCTCGACAAAGCCGTTGACGGGGTGCTGGCTTCCGCCTTCGGTTACCAGGGCCAGAAATGTTCCGCATGCTCGCGCGCCATTGTGGACGCCCAGGTCTACGACCCATTCCTCGAGAAGCTGGCGGCGAAAACGAAGAACATCAAAGTCGGCGCCTCCGAGGATTTCGGCAACTACATGGGCCCGGTGATCAGCGAGACCGCGCGCAAGACCATCCTCGGATACATCGAGACCGGCAAGCGGGAAGGCCGCCTGATTGCCGGGGGAGAAGCCGCCGGCGGCGAAGCCCCCCCCAGCGGCGGCGGCTATTTCATCCCGCCCACCATCGTTGCGGATGTCGAGCCGTGCGCCCGAATTTTTCAGGAAGAGATTTTCGGCCCGGTCCTGGCCGTCACTAAAGCGCGCGATTTCGAGCACGCGCTCGGCCTGGCCAACGACTCGCAATACGGCCTGACCGGCGCGGTTTTCTCGAACGACGCCGACCACCTCCGCCAGGCCCAAGAGCGCTTCCACGTCGGCAACCTGTATTTCAACCGGAAGTGCACCGGCGCGATGGTCGGCGCCCACCCCTTCGGCGGCTTCAACATGTCGGGCACGGATTCCAAGGCCGGCGGGCCGGATTATTTGTTGCTGTTCCTGCAAGCGAAATCGGTGGCGGCGAAGGTGGGGTAGGGGCCAGCGGCGCTCTTGGTGGTCCTTCAGAGCTGCTTCACCACCAGATCGGGAATCATCTGGAAGTGACGCACATTCGCCGTTGCCACCGCGTAATCGAACTCCAGCGCGGTTACCCCGATCACCAGGTCCTGGAACGGAATAACCACGCCCCTTCGCTTGGATTCGCCATCGATCCTGGCGGCACGACGGGCGATGCTGAACGTCAGGGGGTACGTAGGAATGGCCGCGAACAGGTCGTCGAAGAACTTGAGCCGGTTCGCGGCTTGCGCCGCGTTCTTGGCGCGCCAGATGCCATGTTCCAGTTCGATCACGCTCACAGTCGACAGCGCAATCGCCTCCGGCCCCAGGCTGGCTCGAATTGCCGCCAACAGGTCAGCCGCTGACTGTTCCTTCCGCTCTCCGGCGATAACCGCGCTGGAGTCCAGGATTAGTCCCATACCGACGTGTCGAGCGGCCGGCGGCTGGCGATGATCTCTTCCAGATCCGCGGCGTACTCCTCATCCAGCTTCGCTCCCGAACAATGCGCCTTCGCCAGCGCGATGCATTCGTCAATGGGACGGCCCGGCCCTTTCACCGGGCTGATCACGGCAACCGGCCGGTGATCCTGCTCCACCACAACCTCGGCCCCGTGCCTGAGTTTCTCCAGCACGGCGGCGAAGTTGTTTGCCACCTCGGCGTCGGTCATGCGGAGCTGTTCCATATCTTCGATCATACGTCTTCCTTGTCTTCCTTCGCTTTGACGATCACACCCACATCTGTTCGCTCCACTGCTGGAGCGCCGCCTCGGTCAGGCGCGTCAGCGCGGCGATCAACTCCGGTTCCGGATCAGCCTTGAAGTTGAAGCACGTCTTGCCTTGCATGCGCTTCTTCAAGGCCGGCGAGATGCTCTTCGCGAGCACCGGGCACATGTAGAGCGGCATCAGATGAAAGCTCACGTACGCCTTGCCCAGACGCACCGAGCCGAAGTACAGGGGCTGCCCTTTATGTTGTTGGAAGGGTGACGCGGATTTCGTGACGAGGGGGTACTCAACGGATGTGTCCGCCTTAACGGCCAGGCGATTGGCATATTTTGTGAGTACAGGTTTCAGTACGGCGAATACGGAGGCAAAAGTTGTCATCGCTTGGATGGCTTTTTGCGGGCGGCGCCCTTCAGCGGGTTGGTGGGCTGGTAGTCGAGTTCCTTGGAGAGAATCTCCACCAGCCGCGAAAGGACCTTGGTGCGCGCCCAGTATTTGTCGTTTCCTTCCACCAGGCACCAGGGGGCGGTCCGGGTGCTGGTCTTCACCAGCATCTCCTCGACGGCTTCCTCGTAAGCGCCCCACTTCTGGCGGTTGCGCCAGTCCTCGTCGGTGAGCTTCCAGGCTTTGTAGCCGATGGCCTTGCGCTCCTCGAAGCGGCGGAGTTGCTCGTCGTGCGAGATGTGTATCCAGAACTTCGCCAGGATGGTGCCGAAGTCCTTTAACTGGCGCTCGAAGGAGTTGATCTCTTTGTAGGCGCGGTTCCATTCCGCCTCGGCGGCGAAGCCCTCGACGCGCTCCACCAGCACGCGGCCATACCAGGTGCGGTCGAAGACGGCGATCTGGCCGCGCTCGGGAAGCCGGCGCCAGAAACGGTAGAGGTAATGGCGGGTTTTGTCCTCGCCCTGGGGCGCGGCGATGGAATAGACCACGTAGCCGCGCGGGTCGAGTTTCTCCGTGGTTCTCTTGATGGCGCCGCCCTTGCCGGCGGCATCCCAGCCTTCAAAGAGGATGATTACCGGGCGCTTCTGCAAATAGACCTGGTAGCCCAGTTCGCGGAGCTGAATCTGGCGAGCCGTCACCTCGCGGACATAGGCCGCACGTTCGAGCTTTCGGGTCAGATCGAGTGTTTCCAGCATCAGGACCTCTCTCCCCCGAGCGACTCCATGGCCGCGCGGAGTTCCGCGTCCTTGGCCAACTCGGCGGGGATTTCCACGCGAGGCGGAGCGTCGGCGCCCAGGCGCTTCTCCATGACGGAGACGATGGTCTCGAAGATCTTCTTGCGCGCGTACCATTTCGAGGTGGCCTCGACGATGGTCCACGGCGCGAATTCGGATTCGGTCAGCTCGAGCATCTCCTCGGTGGCGGCCAGATACTGGTCGTACTTCTTGTAGCGGGCCCAATCGGCACTGGTGACGCGCCAGGCTTCGAGCGGGTCGGCTTCAATGGCGCGGAACCGTTCCTTTTGCTCCTTCCTGGAGATGTGCAGGAAGAACTTCACGATGGCCACGCCGTCGTCGGCCAGGGTGCGCTCGAACTCGACGATATCGCGGTAGGCGTCGCGCCACGCCTTCTCCGGGATGGCGCCCTCGACGCGCTCGTCCAGGACGCGAATATACCAACTGCGATCATAGATGACCATCTCGCCCCGATTGGGGACTTTCAGCCAGAAGCGCCACAGCCAGGGGCGCTGCTGTTCGTACGTGCGGGGAGCGGTGATGGGATAGAGTTTGAAACCGCGCGGGTCCAGCCGCTGCGTCAGGGCCGCGATCACCGTGCCCTTGCCCGAGGCGTCCCAGCCCTCGAACACGATCACTGTCGCGATGCGGTGGTCCCAACACGCCTTTTCAAGATCGTACAGGCGCTGCTGAATGGCAGGCAGGGCCAGTTTGTACTCCTCGCGCGACAGCTTCTTCTTGAGGTTGATGTTCTCCAGCATGGCTCCTCATCAATTCTATGCGATGTTGCGCCGCCGCGCTCCCCCCTTGCGCGGGGACTGGGTTTTCGCAATAATACGGCCAGAACCCCAAGATTCAGTATGGTTCATCACCGACAGGAGACCTGCCGTGCAAGACGCCTTGGTAGCCGCTCTAGTTTCGCGTGCTGATCGCCCGCTGAAGCCCAAGGCCCGGCGGTTCCTGGTGGGCCTCTCGTTCGACGAGCTTCAATTCATTGCCGAGTTTCTGGGCGCGTCGATCCTGGAATCCACGGAAGAAGGCCGCTGCTCCCGTTCGGAACTGGCCGAGCGGATCGCGCAGTTTCAGCGGGGACGGCGGCGCTGCTCCTCCGGCTGCTCCGAAGACCAGGACCACAAGATGATTCTGGTGCTCGAATACCTGTGCCGAAGCGGTTCCCCGCGGATTTCGCTCGCCGTGCGAGCCGGTCAGGGCGTCTGAATCTGCAACCTGTGCCGCCCCGCATCCCAGTTCAGGATCGCCACGCGGCCATTCTTTAGAAGTTGCGCGCCCTCCGGCGAATCCACTGGGGGAACCGTGACCTCCAGCAACCGATAGAAGTATTTCACCCCGGCCTCCACACCCCAGATATGGAATGTTTCCGGCATTCCTTTGTAGACAAAACCGGTGACCGCCGGGCGCGTGTTTGCAAACTTGCCCAGCGTGGTAATCCACTCGCGGGCATCCCGATCCTGCCGTAGCGTCTCGTCGCGCTGCGCGTTCAGCCAGTAAATGTCGGCCGGCAGCCAAAGCAGGAAGAATATCGCGATGGCCGCCGGCTTCGCGTGTTCCGCGATGCCGGCCATGGCGATGGCGAGACCGGTGAACGACAGGTAACAATAAGCGCTGGAGATCCGTCCCGGCAGCCACAATAGGGGGAAGAGAAAGAGTCCCATCATCGCCAACCCGAACCAGGTGCGCCGGTTCCGCGCCGTGACCGCACCGAGGGGCAGCAGAAACCCCAGATAGGGTGTCAGAAACACCTTCCCGGCATAGAAGGGAGCCGTGGTGGCAATCGTATCGAGCGTGAAGTGGAAGGTGTAGTCGCCGGCCTGGTCCGGATGGAGCAGCAGAGCCTGTACCGCGAACGACAGCGATGCCGCCAGAAACGGCGCCAGCCGCAACCAGCGGCGGCCGCCGAACCACAGCTCGTAACACACCAGCACCACTGGCAGCATCACCGCCAGTTCCTTGGACTTGTATGCCAGCCAGAACGAGACAAAGCTCAGGATCCAACGGCCGCGCGCCCAGAGCAAAATGCTGGCCACACAAAGCGTGCCGCACAGCAAATCGAAGACGTACATCGGCTTCCAAACGGCATCGAGCAGCGCCGCATGCATCGCGAAAAAGACGCACCCGGCGGCCGCTGCCAGCGGCGGGCTCCCCATGCGGCGCATGAGCAGCCGGAGGTTCAGCAGGTGAATAGCATGAATCACCGCTACGTACTTCGGAAAATCCAATCCGAAAGCGCGCCCCGTCACGTGAAAATAGTAGAAGCCCACGGCGCGATAGCTATGCGAGTATATGGGTGTCAGAGCCCCCTTGAGATATTTGAAAGCGGGGTTCCATCGCGTCCACGCCATCGAGTTGATGTCATCGTCCTGGAAGTAGCCCCGATAGGCTGCGCGATTGAGAACCAGAAACACGGCCGCCAGCAACAAGAACAGGATCAGGCCGGCCCTCTTCGACATTGAGATTATTCCAGCGGGTCTGGTTACGGTCGGGCGAGGGTGCGGATCGTGCAAGAATCGAATACACATGCGGCTCCGTGCCATTCTCATCGTGCCATGCTTGTGCGCGATGGCGACACGCGCGCACGCCCAGGATTGGCCCATGTATCTGGGCGACCTTTCACATGACAGCTCCCGGCCCGGCGAAACTACGATCTACCCAGGAAACGCGGGACAATTGCGGCAGTTGTGGAAGACATCCGTGGGCGCGACGGTCTCTAGGGGTGTCTCGGCCTCCGGCGGCTTTGTCTATTTCGGAGACTGGAGCGGCAATTTCCACTCCTTGAATGCCCTTACCGGCGCCGCCCAATGGAGCCAGTTCCTGGGCAAGGCGCCGGATCCAGCGGACGCATCGTGCCAACCGCGGGGAATCGGCGTCAGCTCGCAGCCGACCGTGGCCGGAAACACGGTCTATGTGGCCGGCGGCGATTCCGCGGTGTACGCCATGGACCGCGGCACAGGCACAATCCTGTGGCGCGTTCAGCTCGCCGACCCGGCGGTCGGATCGTATCTCTGGTCGTCTCCGATGCTCTCTCAGAACGCGCTCTACATTATCTGGTAGCCGCGCCCATCGGCATGTCTGGAATCGCCCTGATAGGTGACACCGGCCAGTTCGTGACGCTGGGCAAAAAGCGCGTCACGGCGCTGGCGGACAATGGCGTCGCACACGTCAGCCTGGCGTTTGCCGCCGGCGAACAGTCGCGCACGCTTCAGGGCTATTCACCCGATCCTCCAACCGTTACGGCTGGGACTGGAGCGGCGGGCACGCCTGGTTACGATCCTGCCACTGGACGGTTCACGGTGGAGGTGATGCCTGGGCCAGATGGCGTCGCTTCGCTGCGGATACGGCGGGCGCGAAACATGCCGAGCGGCCGGCGTCGCATGTAATCCGCCCGCGCCAGTTTCTCATTTCGGCGCGGGTGACCACCTCACTGCACGATGCCGTCGGCGGACTGTGGCTCCAGTTTGATTTCGCCAAAAGCGGTTTCGTACTGCGTGACGTTCTGCTGGAGAACGCGGACCAGCGCCTTGGCTTGCTGCGGGCTGACGTACACTCCCTGGAAATTGTGGATGGCGACGTTTTCCGGTGTGGTCTGGTTCACCCGGCCGAACAGGAGAAAGAAATCCCACAGATTCACCCGCACTTGGACGCTGTTGGCGTAGTTCTCCCGGTAGTCGGGTGTGTTAATCAACTGAATCTTGGGAGAGGGGGGCTGAATCATAGTCTCCAGAGTAGCACCAGCCAGCGGGAAGGATTACCCCATTCGGGGCACAGCCCGGCGGTTCATTGAAAAAAATTTACGATTTTGATACAACCCGCGCCACCAGTTATGCGTCGGATAAAGTGAGGCAAATGCCATGAAAGCACTCGCTGAGAATGACATCAAGGGGCAAGTCCATTGTCCGATCTGCACCCATACGGTGCCGGCGGACATCGACCTAAAGGGCAGGTATGCACGCGTGGCGCCCGGCCAGAGATGTCCCCGTTGCTCGTCGTCGTTGGACGTCGCCGTGGTGGTACAGATTCCGGAAGCCGCCTAGCCCAGTACGTACCCGCCCTGGGGTGGGTTGTACAGGGGCGCGCTTTCTGCCATAGTGGGATTGGAAGTGAAAATGAGACGGAAGGCGCAGCCAAAGCTCGAGCCGGTGGTCCCCAAAGAGTTGTTGGAACAGGCTAAGCGTTCCATTTCCCCGGATCGCCTGACGAAGGCCGCGAAGTGCTCGGTTTGCGGCGCCGAGGCTTCCGATGCGGGGGGCGAACCGCTATGCTGGGTCTGCCGCCGCCTCAAGATCAGCGCCTGGCACGAGGGCGAGCAGCAGATGCCCGCTCAA
The DNA here is from genome assembly GCA_003170915.1 of Bryobacterales bacterium. GTDB lineage: Bacteria > Acidobacteriota > Terriglobia > Bryobacterales > Bryobacteraceae > Fen-178. Next base: position 15,667 of record PMYB01000107.1, read on the forward strand.
GAGTAGCACGGTCAAGAGTTCGCTTCGATCGACTGCGCCACTTCCTCCCACTCCCCCAGCAGCGCCTCCAGATCGGCGCGGCGCGCGTTCAGCAACTCGGTTACGCGCCTGGTTTCCTCCGTGCTGACGAAACTGCCGAGGGCGGCCTCGTAGTCGGCAATCTCGACTTCCAGTTTGGTAACCTCGTCTTCGATGGCTTTCCGGCGCTCCCTCATCTGGCGGAGCTTGATGGGGTTTAATCGCCTCTCGCCCGATTTTGGCGCGGGGTGCCCTCTGGGCCCCGCGGTCTCCCGCGCCACTGTCGCGGGTTCCCCGGCCGCCCCCGCCGGCGGGGCGCCTTCCGGGGTGCCCTCTGAGCCCCCCTGTTTTCGCCAGAGGTAGTCTTCATAATTGCCCGGATAGACGCGCAGCTTGCCGTTCTCCACTTCGAACACGCGCGTGGCCAGCTTATCGATGAAATAGCGGTCGTGGGAGACGAATACCACCGTGCCGGTGTATTCCTGGAGCGCCGTCAGTAGCACGTCCTTGGCCCGCATATCCAGGTGGTTGGTGGGCTCGTCGAGCAGCAGGAAATTCGAGGGCATCATGAGCATGCGGGCCAGAGCGTAGCGGTTGCGCTCGCCTCCGGAGAGCACGCCGATGGTTTTGAAGACGTCGTCCTCGGAGAACAGGAAACAGCCCAGGATGCTGCGCAGTTCGGTATTGGTGGCGCGCGGCGCAACCGTGGCCAGGTCGTCGATCATACGCGCGTTGGGGTCCAGTTCCTTGTACTGGTCCTGGGCGAAGTAGTCGGGCTGGGCGTTGTGCCCGAGGATGTACTCGCCGGCGCTGACCGGCTCCGCGCCGGCGAGGATTTTGATGAGCGTCGATTTGCCGGCGCCGTTGACTCCCACCAGCGCCACCCGGTCGCCGCGCTCGACGATGAAATCCACTTCGGCGAAAACCTGGTGGTCGCCATAACTCTTGGCGACGTTCTTGAATTCCGTGACTACCCTGCCGCTGGGCTTGGGCTGCGGAAAGGTGAAGCGGATGGTCTTTTCCTGGGGCGGAATCTCGATCTTCTCGACCCGGTCCAGTTCCTTGATGCGGCTCTGCACCTGCCTGGCCTTGGTGGCCTGATATCGGAAGCGGGTGATAAAGGCTTCGATCTGGCGGATTCTATCCTGCTGGTTGTTATAGGCCGCCTGGAGCTGCGCGCGCCGCTCGGTCTTTTGCACCTCGTAGCGCGAGTACCCGCCGGTGTAGAAATGCAGGTCCTTGTTCCAGAGCTCGCCGATCTTACGCACGGTGATATCCAGAAAATACCGGTCGTGCGACACCAGCACGAAGGCATAGGGATAGGCGGTGAGGTACTCTTCCAGCCAGTTGCGGGCTTCCAGGTCGAGATGGTTGGTGGGTTCGTCGAGCAAGAGCAGGTTGGGCCTTTCGAGCAGCAGCTTGGCGAGCGCGATGCGCATCTGCCAGCCTCCCGAGAACTCCTCGGTGCGGCGCTTCCAGTCGCGCTGCGGGAATCCGAGGCCGGAGAGAACGCTTCCCACCTGCGCGTCGATGGCATATCCATCGCGCGCGCGGAACTCGCCTTCCGCGCGATGGAAGCGCTCGGCCACCTGGGCGTATTCGGCGCTCTCCGGGTCCAGCTCGGCCATGCGGCGCGCGAGCTGCTCCTGCTCGTCTTCGAGCGCGCGCAGGCCCGAGAACACGGTCATGCACTCGGCGAAAACCGAGCGGCCGGATAGCCACAGGCCCTCCTGCGGCAGATAACCGATGCCGACGCCCTTCTGCGTGGCGATGCCGCCGGAATCCAGGCCTTCGATGCCCGCCAGCACTTTGAGCAGGGACGACTTTCCCGCGCCGTTCGCGCCCACGATTCCGACGCGCTCGTTGGGCGTGACCAGCCAGTCCACGTTCTCAAAAAGAATTCTGGGGCCGTAGCGCTTTCCCGCCCCCGTGAGTTGAATCATCAGTATCGCCGGCGTTTCGAAGCGGCTTCCAAATTTTATTCTAACGGGGCTGGGGCTGAGACCGGCAGGGCATGAGCGTTGAGGCTCAAGTCTCCACCGCGGCAATCTCATAATCCCGGACGGCGGGCAGGGTGAACTCGAGAGTCTGGCCGCGCAGCTTGTATTTCAGTTCCGTGCCCGCGCGCAGCGCCTGCACTCTGCGCACCTTCACGTCTTCCGGTAACTCCAACTTCACCGTCTGCGGGCCCAGGGGATAGGTCTCCCGGAACCAACCTCGGGCAAAGCTGGGGTTGGTGTAATTCAGGATGTGGACGGCGAAGCCCGGCTCGGTCTGCCAGGCGAACAACTCGACCAGGCCGCTGCCTTCCACCCTCACCGGCGCGCGATCCCTGGAGACCCACCGCACCGCCTGCTGCAACAGGCGGCTCAAGTCGCCGTTTCCCGAGCGCCAGAAGCTGCGGTCCACATCGCCGGGCAGCCAGACGCGGCGGCTCAGGCCGTCCTCGGTCATCACGATGGCCGGCTCGTCCGTCCTCGGCGTGCGGGGGTACACCATTTCGGGCGGAAACGCGGGATAGGGCGGCACGACGGTCAGGATCTGCGGCAGACGGGTCTTGACGGGCAGGCGGTATTCGGCGCCAGGGAGCACCTGAGTCTCCTCGAAGCCGCTGAGAATGGGATGGCGCTGCTCGATGCGCGCGTAATAGGAATTGCCCTTGGGCCCCTGGATGTCGCCGGCTACGTTGACGCCAAACACGTCCGCCAGGCCCAGCTCCGGGCGCCGCGCGCCGGCGCCGTCGTAGCGGCCGGTTTCGAAGGTGGCAAGCAATCCGCCGCCGGCGTGCCCGTACTCGCGCAGTTCGCGGCACTGGGTATCGGTGAGGAGAGCCACGTTGGGCAGGATCACGGCGGTGTACTTCTGCAGCGTCTTTGGATCGAGATCGTCTTCGTGCACGAAGTCGAAGAGGAACCGGCCCTCGAGCAAGGCATAATACATGCCCTGGAGGAAGTCGCTGGCGCCGCCGCCGCCGGGCGGATGGTAGGACGCGTTCATGCGCTGGCTGAAAACCACGGCGAGGTTGGCCACCGGCCGCCGATTGACGAAATGCGGCTGGTACTTCGCGATCCATTGAAAGAAATCGCGGCCGGGGGCTCGCCAGCGCTGGTCTTCCGGCGCGCCGCCCAACCAGTGATACCAGGGCACCATGCCGCTGGCGGTGGTCTGCGCCATCCACATGGTGGCCTCGGCGGGCGATTTCGCGGTATGCCGCCACAGGGGCTGCGAGTTGGCGTAAGCGCCGGTCACGTTGGTGATGGTGCGGCCCTTCATGACCGATTGCGCCACACGGCCCTGCTGCGCGCAATCCCAGATGGGGGTGACGCCGCTGCGGCCCTGGTGGTCGGCGTTGAACCAGGCCGCCACGCCGGCGAGCTTACGCAGGTCGGTGGTGGCGCCAATACCGCCGCCCAGATTGCCCACGTAGACGCTATCCAGCTTCTTCTCCCGGGCGGCGGCGTCCCACAGTTGCCAGACTTCCAGCACGCGCGCCATGTGATGCTCGACGAAAGCAGGGCTGCGCCGGTCGGCCAGGCGGCGGCAGGCTTCGCAATAGCAAGCCGGCGGAAGCCCTGTTCCGGGCCAGCCGTTGGTGAAGAAGCCGTCCACGTCGTAAAGGGAATTCACCTCGCGAATGATGGCGGTCATCTGCTCGGTGAAGTAGCTGGTGAACATGCAGGTGGCGAACAACTCGGGCGATTCGGCGTGGCGCACGGGCTGGCCGCCGGCCTGGCGCCGGAACCATTCGGGATGGGCGTCGAGCGCCTCTTCGAACGCCTGGTTGCAATCCAGACGCGCCACCACGCGGATGCCGCGCGCCTTGGCCGCTTTGGCGAAATCCCCGAAGAGGTCGCGGTCGCCCAGGAACTGGCTGCGATGGTGATACGGGATACTGGTGGGGTAGAACGCCACGATGCCGCCGGCGTTGAGCAGCAGGGCGTCCAGCTTGAGGCTGCTCCAGTAGTCCATCCATGGCGCGATGTCCAACTTTTGCGGGTCCTGCTGGTTGAAATTGACTTGGCCGCAGCGCCGCATGTTCTGGTACCAGGGCGTTGCGGAACGAGCGGATTGCGCCGCCCCGAAAAAAGGCAGAGCGGCTGAGGTCATGAGGAGATGCCGGCGCGAGAGTTTCATAGTCCGGTTTTATTGTAAGCCCAAGAGTGCTATCGGCCGATGAGCACGGCCACGGCGGCGGGCTCGACGTCCAGCTTTTCGATGCGCTGCCCCAGCTCGAAGGGGCGGCCCACCACGGCATTCGGATACAGGGGCAGGAGGACGTTTTGGATGAGGAAGTCCAGCGTCCGGCCCTCTATGGCGACGCCCGAGATCTCTACCCGCTGGAGGTCCACCGTGGCGCGGCCGCCGGCGGAGCGGATGCGCGCCGTGACGCTCACCGGACGGTCGCCATCCAGCAGCTTCGACATCAGCCAGTCAGTCTGGTATCCGAGGGCGCGGCGCAGCTTGCCGAAATCCACCATGGCGGTGCCCGTCGCCATGCCTGGAGCCACCAACTGGAGGCGCGGGTTCCGCACACCTACCGGAACCTCCCGCTCGGCATAGGCGTCCAGCTCGCGGACGCTCAGTTCCACGCGCGACCCGGCTCTCAGACGGCCACTCTCGATCGCGTCGAACTTCTGTTTGGCGGAAAGATAGTCGTTGGGAGCGGCGCCCAGCGTAGCGAGGCCCAGCAGCAGAATGGCCCACAAGAGGCGAAGCATCACACGAAAATAGACGCTCGGCGACACGCCCGCGTTGCCACTTAGGGGCAAAGCACCCAGAGGCTGTGGATATGTCCCCAATCAGAAGTGTAGCATCCCGGCCATTGGCGTGGTGCTATGTTTAGAAACAGCAGCTTAGGCGATTGGCCTGAGTGTTGCATTCTTCGCTAGTGGAGTTGGTGTGCCGATTCAGACGGTGGTGGTGGCGGTCGCGGTGGTGCTGGGGGCCATCGCCGTGGGGCGTCTGGCGAACGCGTGGTGGAAGTATCGCGGCCGGCGAGTGATCACCTGTCCCGAGAACCAGAGACCGGCGGGCGTGGTGGTGGATGCCCGGCATGCCGCGGCGACGGCGCTCGGAAAATCGCCGGAATTGCGGCTGTCTTCGTGCTCCCGCTGGCCGGAGCGGGCCGGCTGCGGCCAGGAATGCCTCAGCCAGATTGAAGCCTCGCCGGAGGGTTGCCTGGTTCGCAACATCCTGACGAAATGGTACGAGGGCAAAGTTTGCGCGTGGTGCGGCCAACCCTTCGGCGAAATCGACTGGGCCGGACGCCAGCCAGCGCTGCTCGGCGCCGATGGGGTGTCCGTGGAATGGAGCGAAGTTCCGGCCGACAAGTTGCACGGGACGCTGGCGGCTGCGTCCCCGGTCTGCTTTGCTTGCCACATGGCTAACAGGCTGGTTCGGGAACATCCGGAACTGGCGATTGATCGAGCGAGGCCCAAAGCATAACCCGGCCCCCGGCCCCTGCTTCTGTGTGATGATCGAGATCATGCGTAGAATCGCCATTTGCCTCTTTATTGCCCTGACGCTTTCGGCCGCCGACAAGAAGCCCGCCAAAGCGCCGGCGCCAGTTCCGGCCGCCGCACCTCAGAAAAACGACGAGGGGTACACGGCCAAGATCCACGAGTACACCACCGAGCCGTTTTTCCTGACGGAACTGGTGGACCACCTGCCCGCTTCCGATAGCGTGCCCACGCCGGAGAAGGTGCTGGGGTACGCCATCGGCACGCCCAACAAGCTCACTTATACGAAGGACATCTACCGCTACATGCGGGAGCTGGAGAAGGCCTCGAAGCGGGTCAAGGTGTTTACCATCGGCCACTCGGAAGAAGGCCGCGAAATCATCATGGTGGCGGTCTCGGACGAGGGCAACATTGCCAAACTGGACCATTACAAGGAACTCACCGCCCGGCTGGCGGACCCGCGCCAGACCGAGCGGCCGGAGGCGGACAAACTGATCGCCGAGGCCCTGCCGTTTTATTGGGCCTCGGGCAGCATCCATTCGCCCGAGACCGGGTCACCCGAGATGCTGATGGAACTGGCGTACCGGCTGGCGGTGGAAGAGTCGCCGCCGGTTCAGAACATCCGCAAGAATTCGATCGTGCTGATCACGCCGGTGTCGGAAGCCGATGGCCGCGACCGCGCGGTGGACGTGTACAACTATCGGAAGGCCAACCCGGGCAAGACCGCGCCTACCCAAATCTACTGGGGCAAGTACGTGGCGCACGACAACAATCGCGATGGGTTGGGCATGGCGCTGGCGCTGAGCCGGACCATGATGAGCGTCTTCCTCGAGTACCACCCCACGGTGCTGCACGATCTGCACGAATCGCAGCCGTTCCTCTACGTATCCACCGGCATGGGCCCTTACAATGCGTGGCTGGATCCGCTGGTGATCGACGAGTGGCAGAAAATGGCGTACGTGGAAATCGAGGAGATGACCAAGCGCGGCGTGCCGGGCGTGTGGACGCACGGATACTACGACGGATGGGCGCCGAACTACATGTTCTACGTGGCCAACGGGCACAACTCGATCGGACGGTTTTATGAGACGTTTGGCGGCTTTGGCGCGGATACCGGCGAACGCACCGTGCCGGGGAATGCCACCAGCCGGACCTGGTACCGTCCCAATCCGCCGCTGCCGCGGGTGAACTGGTCGCTCCGCAACAACGTCAATCTCCAGCAAAGCGCTCTGCTGTTCTCGATGAACAACGTGGCGGCCAATCGCCAGGAGTTTCTCGGAAACTTTTATCTGAAGAGCAAGCGAAGCGTGGACAAGGCCAAGAATGAAGGACCGGCGGCATGGGTGATTCCCGGCGACGATCCCCGTCCCGCGGAGTGCGCGGAGGTGGTCAACCTGCTGCGCTTGCAGGGCGTCGAGGTGCANNGCCGCCGGCAGCTACGTGGTCCGCATGGATCAGCCTTACAGCCGCATGGCGGACATGCTGCTCGACACGCAGTATTACAATGTCAGCGATCCGCCGCCGTACGACGACACCGGATGGACCGTGGGCCCGCTGCACAACATCACTACGGTGCGGATCGCCAAGCCCGACATTCTGCAGGCGTCCATGACCCTGGTGGGGGACGGGGCCAAGCCCGCCGGCAAAATCGCGGGACCGGCGGGGCGCCCTCTGGGCCCCGCGGCGTACCTCATCAATCACAACGCCGACAACACCCTGGCGACCTTTCGTTTCAAACTGAAGGACATCAAAATGTTCGCCGCCGAAGAGGCCTTCAAGTCGGAGGACCGCGGTTTCGCCGCCGGCTCGTTCATCATCAAGACGGAGGGCAATCCCGGCGACCTGCGCGCGCGGCTGGAGAGCGCCGCGGCGGCTCTGGGGACGGCCGTCTATGCTTCGGCCGAAGTTCCTAAGGTTGCCATGCACGAGCTGGCGGCTCCGCGAATCGCGCTGGTGCACACCTGGACCAACACGCAGAACGAGGGCTGGTACCGGGTGGCTTTCGACCGCCTGCAAATCCCCTACGATTACATTTCCGACCAGAAGCTGAGGTCGACGGCCGACCTTCGCGACAAATGGGACGTGATTCTGTTCGGCCCGGTGGGCGGGACCGCGCAGCGCATCGTCAACGGCATGCCCATGCGCGGCGATCCGGTGCCATGGAAGAAGACCGACCTTACGCCGAACCTGGGCGGCTCTCCGGACACCACCGACGACATGCGCGGCGGCATGGGGCTCGAGGGGCTGGTGAACGTGACCCGGTTCATCGATGCGGGCGGCCTGTTCATCACCATCACGGGGAACGCGTCGATTCCCATCGATTACGGCATCATCGAGGGTGTCACCATCGCCAGCACGCCGCAGTTGCGCGCAAGCGGCAGCGTAATCGAGTCCGTGATCGCGGATAAGCGCAGCCCGATTGCGTATGGTTACGGCGACAAGCTGGCCGTGTACTTCAATCAGTCGCCCGTGTTTTCGGTGAGTGCGGGCGGCGGATTCGGGGGGGTGCCCTCTGGGCCCGGCGGCGGAGGCCGTGGCGCCGGCGGCGGTGGCGGAGGCGCAGCGGCATTGGGCGGCGGTGGAACGACAGGCCCCAACCGTCCGAGCGGCCGCGGGACGCTGACCGAACCCGATACTCCGCAAGGACGCCCCTTGCAGATGGCTTCTCCGCCGGCTCCGCGGGCCCCTGGCCAGCCGGCCGAGGAAGCGCCTTTGAGCGATGCTTTCGGCGGAGGAGGTGGTGGTGGCCGCGGCGCTCCGTTACCGCCGGAGCTAAGGCCTCGCGTGGTGGTGCGGTTCGCCGAGGAGAAAGACCTGCTGGTTTCCGGCATGCTGGCGGGCGGCTCCGCGTTGGCCAATCAAGCCGCGGTGGTGGACGTTCCGCGCGGCAAAGGCCACGTGTTGTTGTTCGCCAACAA
>PMYB01000044.1 GCA_003170915.1 Bryobacterales bacterium
AGGACGGGGGGGTTGTGGATGATGGCCTGGGCCAAGCCCACGCGCTGGCGGAAGCCCTTCGAGAGCTTACCAATGAGGCGGGTGCGGACGTCGCCGATGGCGCAGCGGCCGACGACGTCATCGATGCGGCGAGCCAGATCGCCGGAGGGGATGCCCTTCAGCTTGCCGACGAAGGTGAGGTACTCGATCACCTCCATTTCGGGATAGAGCGGCGGCGATTCCGGCAGGTAGCCGATGCGCTTCTTGACCTCCATGGGGTTCTCGAGCACGTCGAAACCGGCGACGTTGGCGGTCCCCATGGTGGGTGGGAGGAAGCAGGTAAGGACACGCATGGTGGTAGTCTTGCCGGCGCCGTTGGGGCCGAGGAAGCCGACGATTTGGCCCTTTTCGACCTCGAAGGAGATATTGTCCACGGCGACAGTGCGGGCGTATCGCTTGGTTAGACCTTGCACTTTGATCATAATTGAAGTGTTCCAGAGCAGACAGGCGGTCGACTCGAAACTTCATGATACGGACGGGGGGGAAGGGTTGTCAAACGGGGGCGGAAGCAGGGACCGGGGGCCGGGGGCCAGGGGCCAGGAGCCGGGCGAGGGGTTTTTCGGAGAGTTGCGGCTCATTTTGAGGCAATTCCGATGCTTGCCTTCGCGCAGACCTACGTGGTGACTAGCATCGGAGGCCGCGGGAAGCTGCCGTATGCCGGCGATGGACAGAACGCCGCCACAGTGGACCTTTTCTACCCTGGCCGGCTGGCTTAGGACGGTAGTGGCAACCTCTACTTCGCGGAGAGTTACTACAGCCGGGTATTCCGTGTGGCCGCCAATGGCACGCTGAGCACTGCGGCGGGGAATGGGCAGACCGGCTTCAGCGGAGACACGGTCCGGCCACCGCGGCAGCGCTGGAAGATCCCGAGGGAGTTGCCGTTGACGCCGCGGGCAACCTCTACATCGGCGTCAGCGCACGGCTGTGCGCGAGTTCGTCATCGACAGGCTCGTTCCGAGGTACGGTTTGCCACGATTCGTAACCGCGCTGGAGAAGTCCACCGGTGTTCGCCTGCCCGATGTCCCCAGTCGGAAGGACTCCCACCTCTATCCACAGATAGCTGTCGCCTTCGAGATCCGCCATTTAGCGGAGCATCGCGATGGTAAGATCGACGGGCAGTTTCAAGCGCATTTGCGTGGGTTGTGGGTCAATTCGAGCTGGGGAGCGCGCCAAAACCTTGAGCATCTGGAGAAGGTTGTCATCGAACAGGCGACGGCGTCCTGAAAGCTCATCCTCCCGAGCTAGGGATTCTCGACCGAAGCCCGTTGCAGTCCTTGCGGGCGTGACGGCGGTACCTGTCACCCGTCCGGGTATACGCATGATAAAGGACATTGGGTCCTGCTGATACTGCACGTATCACGGCCCACTCGGAAATTGGGCTCGGCACCCGCCAGTCCGGGTAGGGGCGCGGTAAGACGCTACCGCTTGCGCAATTCTGCTTCGCGCTGCCGGTCGGCGGCGGCGCCGCCGAAATCGCCGACGGCTTCTCTGGCGCGGGCGCGATTCAGATAGGCCTGGGCGAAACGAGGATTGTTTTTGATAGCCGCGTCGTAGTCGGCCAGGGCCATACGATATTGTTTGCGGCGGAAGTAGACGCCACCGCGCCCGTTCAAGGCAAACGCCAGGTAGGGCTTCAATTCCAGGGCCCGCTGGAAATCGATCAATGCGTCCGGGTCCCGGTGCAGACGAACCAGGCAGACGCCGCGAGCAGCATAGGCGAGGGCCATATTCGGGGCGAGACGAAGGGCCTCCGAATAATTCTGGATGGCGACCTCATTGTGCTCCAGGTTTTGCTGAGCCACTCCCCGGCTGTAGTAGGCCGGGGCGTAATTGGGACGGAGCATGATGGCTCTCGCAAAAGATTGAATGGCGCCGGGATAGTCCCTGCTCTTCATCTGCTCCTGGCCGCGCTGAATGGCCGTCTCAAACGGCGTTGGAGTAGTGCCGGTCTTCGGCACCGGCGGCGGAGGTAGCAGTTCCGCTTCCTCCGGTGGTTCGGTTGGCTCGGCAGGCTTCGGAGCCACGCGTGGGGGCGTCACCGTCGGCGGGGTTGAAACGGCCTTGGCCGGTTTGGCATCGGGGGGCTGGGGCTTTGGCGGGGCAACTGGGCGTGAGGCTACTGGTTCGCGAGTGGGGACCGGCGTCGCGGTTGCGGGCCCGTCAGCAGCCACCTGATCGGGCGGCTGTGGGGTGCGATTCCACGGCTTCCAGACGGCCAGAGCACCGCCCAGGCCCAGCACTGCGACCGCGGCGGCAGCCAGCACAGCCGACCGGGAACGCTTGTTGGGCTGGGCAGGTTCGGGAACGGGTATCACCGGCTGGGTGGGCAGGGCCACCACCAGGGGAGCCGGGCCAACCGGAGCTGTGGGTGCGTCGGAGAAGGCCTCTGCAAGCGCGCCCACGAACTCGCAACAATTGGTGAAACGTTCGGAAGGTGTTTTGGCAAGGGCTTTCGTCAGAACGGCGTCCACCCCTCGGGGCAGGGCGGCATTTCGCGTGCATGGTGGCGGCGGCGCCTCGTTGACGATCTTGTAGGTCAGGGTGGCTATGGTATTGGGACCGAACAGCGTACTGCCGGTCATCATCTGGTACGCCACGACGGCGAGAGCGAATTGATCCGCCCGCCCGTCGACCGTCTCGCCGCGGATTTGTTCCGGCGCCATGTACTCGACGGTTCCCATGACCATGCCGGTGGGCGTGGAGGTGCGTGTATCGCCGATCCGTGCGATGCCGAAATCCATGATCTTGGCGGTCCCGGCGGTGTCGATCATGACGTTGGCCGGTTTAATGTCGCGATGGATCACGCCGTGGGCGTGAGTATAGTCCAGCGCGTCCGCCATCTGGCGCAGCACCTTGAGGATCATTGCCGCGTCGGGCAGCGGATTGGCCTTGAGCCGCGCCGCAAGGCTGTCGCCTTCCACGTACTCCATCACCACATAGGCCCGTCCGCCGTCTTCGAAAACGTCATGGATACTGACGATGTTGGGATGTTTGAGCACGGCCGCGGCGCGGGCATCGCGCAGCAAACGGTTGCGCAGAAATTCGCGTTCTTCGGGATCGTCTACCCCGAGGTCCACCGTCTTAACCGCTACATGGCGGTTCAGCAGCGGGTCCAAGGCGAGGTAAACCACACCCATGGCGCCTCGTCCCAGTTGGCCCACCACCGTGTATCTGCCAAACGTCTGGCTCATGGTCCGTCCGATCGATTATGCTGTGGCCTCAGTAGGGGTTTCCGTATGATATCGCATTCAGGGACCTACCGATACTCCGGCTAAGCCGCGCGGGGAGAGCGGGGACGACATTCATGGCGCGCTATCCGCTTTAGAGACGGGAACCGAGAGGCGGCAGTCACGGGTCATATTTGCGAACCGCGTGGAGTCCTACAAATTCAGTACAGACCCGGTACTCGTCCCGAAGGTGCGTTGGACCGCAAAACGACGCCAACGGGAGCGGGTGTGAGTTAAATGTGTGTGCGGAGCGAACGTCGATTCAGCCGCCGGTCGCCCAGTCGTCCCAGTCGGCCTTGTGTCCGACTTTCCCGGTATATGTGATTGTTTGGAACGTAAAGTCGATCTCCTCGAGTTCGTGGGTGTGGACGCCTTCCGTGCCCGCCCCCCGCTTTGGTCCGGCCCGCGGGACAGAAAGCGCAATGTTCACGATTTTCGCATTTACAAGCGTAACCTTGCCACTCGGGGTATTGATCTCTACTATGGGCAGAATGGACTTTAGGTTCATGGCGAACCTGATCTGCGGCGATAGAGCGTCGAAGTGGCGGATGACTTTCAAAGAACGGCTCGTCCGCAAGAGATGCACTGGAGTCGCAACTGATCCCACCAGACACCATCGTGCGGGCCAGATGCTTTCAACGATTTGATTATTAATTGGCACAGTGAGGTTCGAACCCTCCAATCTCCGCTATCATACATCAAAGCCTGCGTTGCCATCGGTTCCGTCCCGCGCAGCGGCGCCCCGGACGGAATGTTCGGTGCAATTCTTGGAGTTTCGTCGTCGGTGGCAGTCTGGGCTGCTGCCGATGCCGAAAAGAGTGGAACACACGCCAGCGCGAAAGTACTCAGCCCGACTCGCACAAGACACCTCAGGACCAAATCATACCGCCGTCGTCGCGCGGCTTCCTGCCACGTGGATCATCGCGCTCATCTGTGGCTGGCGCGGGAACAGACGATAAGATGGCTAGACCGACACGCAATTCTGCTCGAATGGATCGATCCCGCGAACCGCCCGAAACCTGCGGACTATTTGCCGGGGAAAGATAACGCCAGCGCTCGGTTCCGACGCTGGAACAGACAAGCACGTGCGAATCCTGCTTGATAACCCCGACAACGGCACACTTTCACTCATGCTCTGCGCGAGCCGGCTACGTCACTCAGGACGAAAGTTGCTGGCTAAACGTCTGCTTCACCCAGTTGTTGAAGTCCTTCTCTCCTTGCGTGGAGCCGAGCATTCCGTAACCCAGGACGAAGCCAATCAGCGGAGCCGCGTTGAGCAGGGTCATGAACTGCTGGTCCCAGGTCATGACGCCGGTCTGATCGAGCACCATGGACGCATCGTTGAGGAAGATGCAGCCGCCACAGGGTACGAAGACCGAAGGCGCCCATCCCATGGGGATGGTGATGAGGGCGTGGTTCGCGGATACATCGAAAACCGTAGAGAGAGTCTGCGGCCCGTTGGCATCGGTGAAGATGAACTCGGTGACGCCGTTGGGCGCGGCAGACGCGCCGTTATTGATCCAGTTGGAAGCATCCTGCGCCGTGGAAAGTAGGTTATCGGCGTAGTTGATCTGCTGAAACGTTGTGGCGGCTGCGCCTGGCTGCGAGAACTTCATGAAAGTGACGAGGCGAATTTGACCGCCGTTGCCGTTGGCGTCGGTGGCGTTGAAGCCGCCGAAGAAGACGCCGAGGAGCGCGCCCGTTACCGCGCCCGTCACGAAGCCCATCAGCATGTGTTCGAAGACGCCGCCCACGGAGCCTTTGCCGCCGGCGAAACCGACCGCCGCGCCAGTGCCCGCTCCGGCGATTGCGCCTTGGATCGCGCCCGCCACGGCGCTGCCGAGAAGGCCGGCGTGCGCCGCGCCGCCCATCAACCCGAACACGCCGGCGCTGAGATATGCGCCCGCGAACGCGGAGACGCCGCCGATCAGACCGCCGAAGAGCACGCCCTCGGCGATGCTACCGTGCGCCTGATAGGCCGCAATTCCGCCGATGATAGCGCCCCCGGCGACGCCGATGGCCGTAGCCACCAACAGGCCTTGGACGGACACCAGAATCCCGGCGACAAACGGCAGCGTCGCGCCGCCGGTGAAGCACGCGGCCACGATCAGGGCGGCCACCACGATACAAATGCCGATGATCGCCAGCACATCCCACACCGAAGCGCCGGTGCTATCCACGTACCGGAGTGGATTGCAGCGGGCGTAGATGTAGCGATTCCAGCCATCCAGAGCAAAAGTGGTGGCCAGGATATCGGCGCTGATGAAGCGGCCGGTTTGCGGATCGTAGTAGCGCAAGCCCATGCACACCAAGCCGCTCTTGGAATCCGTGATAGCGCCCCCGTACCGCGTGCCCTCGGGCGGAAGCGTTGCGGCGGAATCCGCGCGCACGCTGCCATAGGGGCCGAACGAAAGGCGCCGCGACTCTTTGCCGGTGGCATCGCTGAAGAGCGTCGGCGAGCCCATCAGGTCATAGTGCGGATAGCTGACGCCGGCTCCGATAAGGGCGGCGACGCGGCGGCTGCCGAACGTGACCCAGACGATGGGCGTGCCGTCGATGATTTCGAGCGATGGCGTAACGACGTACGATTCCTTGCCGTCGAAGGCGCGTTTGTAGCAGCGCGTGCCGGCGTGATCGTAACCATAGGATTCGCTCGTGCCGTCCTTGAACGCGATGGACATCAGCCGGTCGGCGGCATCGAAGGTCAACGCTCCGTAGGGCGCCGTTTGCAGACGGCCATCCACGTCATACGTATAGTTGTTGGGGCCCGCGGCCGCGATTTGCCCGCTGCCCGCGGCGCGCGGCGCGCAGACGCCCAGTCCGTCGACACGGGTTGGGGTACCGGCGTCGCTGTAGGCATAGCCGAAGGAGTCGCCGTTGCCGTACTTGGCGGAGATCAGGCGGTCGAGATCGTCATAAGTGAAATCGCCCGCTTCGGCGGCCAACGGGCCGGCGATCTTCAGGATGTTGCCGGGATCGTCGTACGTATAAGTGTGGTCGCGAAGAACGGTAACGCCGTCGCCGCCGGTGATCTGGACTCGCCACATGCGGCTGGTGTTGGGAACGAACGTTACGTTGGTGTGGACGTCATTTTCGAGGGTCCAATCCGCCAAGCGGCCGTTGAGGTCGTAGGTGGCGCTCTTGACGAAGCCGCTGGCGGCGTTCGGCACTCCTCGGTCGTCGTACTGGTAAGTGACGGTGGTTCTGCCTGCGCCGCGAACGGGTTCGGGTAGAGTGGTGCTGACCTGGCGGCCGGCGGCATCCAGCACGAAATCGGTGACGAACTCGCGGACCAACTTAAGGACGGTCCGGCGGGTTTGAATCGTGCGCCCCATGGGGTCGTACGCGTGGATGAGTACGCCTAACCCGTCCGTGGCCTTCCACAAGCGTCCGATGCGGTTACGAACGCCATCGGGAGGCGCGGGGTCGCTCGGCGCGAGGTAGGTATATGTGACGTCGGTTGTGCCAGGGTTCGAGGCGTGGGTAGTCAAAACCCGATCCAGCGCATCGACCGTGTAGGTCAAAGTCGCGCCGGAAGCGCTGCGGCGCTCCAACTGGTTGCCGTTGGCGTCAATGGTGAAAACGGTCTGCCCGGTGTCCACGCTGTTCTGCCGCAGCGACCGGCCGAGCAGGTCGAAGGTAAACGTACTGACGCCGCCATCGGGATCATGCACGGCAACCACGTTGTTCCGGTTGTCGTATTCATACGTGGCGCGAATCGTGCGGCCGGCAAGCGTGCGTTCCGTGGCCACTACGCGGCCGAGCGAATCGGAGTGCTGCGTGAGGGTTCGCGCGATGGTCCCGCCCACCACGTCATCAGTCATGACGGTGACATCGGGTTGGTAATCGATTCGTTTGCGCGCGCCGGAGGCGTCCATCTGTTCCACCAGCCGGCACATGCCGTCGTAGCGGCAGGTGGATTGAGGCGTTCCAGCCGGCGGCGCGTGCAGGTTGCGGTCGGGCACGACGAACGGCCCATAGGCCACGGAAACCGCACCGCGCGCGTTGTAGTCGCGATGGCCGGAGCTGATGAACGCGCCGCCGGTGGTGGCGCCGCCCGGCACGATGGAGCAGATGGCGCGCCCATGGCCGTCGAAGTATTGCACCTGATCGCTGGTTTTCGCGTCGCCGCTAGTGAGGCGGAAATGCGTCGTGAGGCTCATGGGGAGCGCCGCTATGGCGTACTCCCAACTGGTGGTGGGCAGTGCGTCGGAATCGAGCGGTCCCACAGTGCGGATGACGCGGCATAGCGCGTCGAACCGGTCTTGCGTGGTATTTCCGTTGGGATCGGTGAGCGAGCCGATGGTAAACGCACGCAGATCCGGCGCGCCATTGGTGACGTGTCCCAGCGCGTCAGTCAGCTTAACGGCGAACTGGCGGGAGGGATCGTATGCCACCGTTGCCTCGAAGCCTCGGGCGTTGCGCGAGGTGAGTGTGTAAGGCGGCCCGGCCGAACGGGCATAGGAAACCGATGCGGTCCACCAGCCGGTTTCGCCCGCGCGGCGGTGATAGCCGAGCGCCGCAAAGTCCGGCAGGGTTGCGCCATAGACCTCGGTGGCCAAGTCGTCGGGAAGAACCAGCAGTTCGATCCGCGAAGTGAACCCGGTAGTTACCTGGCCTTCGGGCAGGCCCACGAAATCGGGCCCGTCGTAGGTCATGACTTTGGCGGAAACGATGTTGCCGGCCGAATCCTTCTGCACCACGCGCGCGGGATACGAAACCAGGTAGTCGGGGATGTTCTGCGAGAACGTGGCGCTCGTCGCGATGTCCTGTTCGGGCGGCGCGCCGGGACGTCCCGAGCGAAGCCGCTGGCTGGTGATGTTGCCGTAGGCGTCGTGCGCGAGGTAGTCGATGGTTTTCGTGAAAACGGGAGCACCGGTGCGGCCGTGGTTCTCATCGATGGTTTGCGTTTCAAACGCTATGGCGATTTGATTTCCGTTCGTTCCGGTAACCAGTTGTGGGGTGTAAACGTGTTGGGTGACCTGGTAGGGTTTGTCCTGATCGGGGCTGCCATCCAAGCCATAGAATTCGGTGGACAGCAGACGCCTGCGTACCGCGCCGAAAAGCAGCGTCTCCTGGGGGTTCAGCGGGCGCGTGGGGTCGGCCGGATCGACGCCCAAGTGATAGGTGTTGACGATGAGCTGGGCGGGTGCGGAGGCATCGCCGTCCGTTGTGGATTCCACCACGCGGAAGCCCAGGAAGGTTTTTAGCGCGGAGTCGTAGCGGCATTCATGATACAAGTGCGTAACGTTCGAGACGTCTCCGGAAACGAGGTCCGTGATGCGCACGCTGGCGACACACTGCACGGGGAATGGGTGAAAAGTGCTCCAGGGTTGTCCCGCGCCGGCCGCGTCGATGGCGTACTCGGTGGAGGAGCGATAGGCGATCGCGGTGGTCATGCCGAGGCCGTTGTCGATGGTGGTCAGCAGGTAGGGTTTGACGCCGCCGCACAAATCGAGATAGAGATAGCCGCGGTCCACGGGACCGTCGGGAACGTTGGAGTAAAGAATGCCGAGCGTGCCGGCCCCGTTGAAATCGCAAAGGCGCACGTCGTCAGGCGAGGCCCCGGGCATGTACTTCAGCACCTGCGGATCGCTGACGCTCCGGCCGCCCTGGTTGTACCAGACGGTGACCGTACCCCAATCGACATAAATGAAGTCGGTGCAGCCATCGCCGTCCACATCGGCCAGGAACAGCCGGCGGGGTTCGAAGTCGAAGGGCAGCGAGGGCGGGTGCTGAAGCTCGATTTCATCGCCCCAGAGACCGTTGCCCAGATAAGGCCAGTAGCGCGCTCCCGCGCCATCCACTCGCACCAGGTCTTGCAGGCCATCGCCCGTCATATCTGCCAGGCGGGTGTGCGCATCGGTGAACGAAACAGGCGGCGCGGATTTCGCGGGCACGACCTGCGGCTCCTCGGACCAGCCACCGTTGGAACGATAGTAGAGGGCGAAGAAGTCGTCACCGGTTTCGAGGACGTCCGTAATGCCGTCGCCGTTGAGATCCACCAGACGCGCTTTGCCTGACGCCAAGCTGGCGGAGGGAGCGCGGTCGAACGATACGGAATGGCCGAAGCCGCCGCCGGGGCGAATCGGCGTGTAGCGCGACGTCGCGCCGGCCGCCTGGAAAAGATCGACGACGCCGTTGCCGGTGAGATCGGCGAAGGCGACACCGGGGTCGTCCAGATTCACCGGACCGGGGAAGCTCGAAAGCGTCGTGGGGAAACCGAAACGCCCCCTGCCGAGATTGGGCCAGACCCGCGCCACGCCGCGTTCGAGCTCGAAGACGTCGGGCAGGCCGTCGCCATCCCAATCGACCGGCTCCAACTTTCCGGCCGCGAAGGGCGGCGGACAACTGCCGGGCCACGCGCCTTGCACGCGCTGCAACGTGGGCGTGGAGGGAGCGCTGTAGCCAACGGTCACGGACGGCGCATCGATGGTGGTGCCATCGGCGGCGTGGCCGCGCAGCGTGATCCTGGTGAGCAGCGAGAGTCCCGAATTGGGAGCCTGCGTGTATTCGAAATTCCACGAGCGGACCAGCGAGGGAACCTGGCCCACCACGTTGAGCTCGATCCGCGAACAGCGCAGATTGGTTTCCAGCAGGAAGCCGTAGAGGCCGCTGAGCAGCCGGTCCGGGCGGTCCTCATAGATGAAATCCAAACTGTAGGAGCCCCAAGCGACGCTCTTCACATAGCGCTGCGCGCCATCCGCCAGGTAGGTGTAAGCGATGGAGCCGCTGCCTGGGTCGGAGGTGGATTCGAGCAGCCATTGGGCCACCCGCACGCCATCGGTGACCTGGGAGGCGGCAGTGGCGCCAAGCAGGTTGACGCTGCCGCGGGTATCGGCGATCTCCCAGCCGGCGCCGCTCCGGCGAATGCGGAAGAAGCTGGTATCGACGCGCGGGCGAAACGTGCCGTCGCCCATGTCGATGAGATCGTCCACGCCCGGAATGGCGAAACTGTCGTCGCCCGGAGCGTAGGTCGGCAGACCCGAGTCCGTCTGCCGCGCAACCGCGAGGGCGCCCATGGTCCATCCGATTCCGAACGGCCCGTTGCCCGCGCCGGTGTGATACCGAAGACGCAGTTGTGGCTGCAGGCCGTTGGGACCGGACGGCACGGTGATGGCCAGGCCGTAGCTTCCAGTGCCTGTGTTTAAATCCGTCTCGAAAGTCGTGCCCAGATCCTGCACGGCGCCGCCGCCGTTTGGAAGCGTTAGGATCTGGGGGTCGGTTCCGGATGTTGTGCTCATGACCGTGGAGTGAAGTCGTACTCGAACATCACCGTCAGATTCACGATGGGCGAAAGATCGAGCTTTCCGCCGGTGACGAATGTTGGGTTGGCGGCCGCGGTCATCGCAATGTTATACGCGCCCGTGGCAGGATTGCCGGCCAATGCCGAAAGCGGGCTGGCACCGCCGGAGGCAACTACGCCGTTGGCGTCCGTGACGACCGTAATGGCGGCCTTGCCCGGCGCGGTGACCGACAGGCTGATGCCGCTGGCAGGCTTGGAGTAGTTGGTGGTTACCATTAATCCGAAGTTGTCCAGCTTGGGCTGGGTTTCGTTGCGGCCGAAGTCGCGAGGCCGCAAAGTGAAGCCGAGCGAGCCACTGGATTGGAAGGCGTAGAAGGCATCCGGATACATCCAGCGCAGCGGCAGAGAGCGTGCCTTGCTGGTCACGCCGGGCAACGCCGCCAAGCTGGTCAGCACGCGGGTCTTGAGCGTATCGTCGTAGCGGGCGCGATAGTAGAACGTCAGCCGAACGTCGGTGAGAGCGCCGAAGTCAATGTCATTGATCGCGCGTGGGACCTCCAGATGCCAGCTCGATGCCACACCCGCGCCTTCAAAGATCCTCAGCATTTCGCTATCGGAGCTGAAGAGCAGCGAATCGTTGCGCACGGTGTAGTCGGATAGCACCAGGGTTTCCTTGGATTGCACGCGGAATTTCACCGGACTTCCGCCCACGGGCCACGACGCGCTGGGCACCCGGTAAGTGGAAATACCGCTGTTGCTCAAGCCGCCCGAAAGGCCAGTAACCGGCACGATGCCATCGACCTCAACTTCGACGGACTGGATGCGCCCCGCGTAGGTTCCGGGGTAAGCCGCGTCGAAGTCGTCCACGCGCGTTTCGAAATCCATAATGCCAGTCTTGCGAAACTGCGTCTCGAAGAGATAGGGATAGGTGCAGGCGAGCGAAATAGTGTGCCGCAGCGGCTGCGGCTTGGATTGGGTGGCAGTGACCAGGTCGTAGGTGAATTGCTGGATGTCGGCCATCAGCGCATCTGCGCCAAGCAGGCCTTTCACTTCATTCGATGCATAGCTGGTCTTGATCCAGTGCAGCAACTGATCGGTTTCGAAGTTATAGGCATTCTGCATTTCCTTGGCGACTTTAATGGTCATGTTGAAGTAGCGCTGGTAGAGCGCATACATCGTCTGCCCCATGGCATACCACACGTCCGGTGTGAAGTATGACGAATCGAACTGGCTAATCATGGCCTGCGCGCCGCTGGCGCGAAGCTGAGCGACGGTGACATCGGCTTGCGCCGCGGTGACGCGCGCATTGGCGGCGGTGAGCTCAGCCTGAGCCTGCACGGCGGCCTGCTTCATTTCCGCCGCGGTGCGCTGCAGCGAACCGATCTGGTAATCGCGATTGGCCTTGGACCCGGCCAACTGCGTGGCGGCGGACACGGTGGCGGTGGAATCCGAGATACTGTTGCCGCTGAGCAGTTGATCGGCCAGATAGTTGACGTAGTCTGGATCGCCATCGTCGCCGCCCTGCACCTGGGTGGTTTCCGCCTGGTATTGGATCTGATTCCAGGAGGCCGCGGCGTAGGCGGAGGCGTCAGTCGTCGCGTCGGAACTGCGCAGATTGGCCAAGTCGAGTCCCGCCTTATATGCGCCGGCCTCGGCGCTGGCGGCGGCCACCTGGAGCTGAGCGGCGCTGACTTCGGCCTGCGCCTGCACCGCCTGCTGGTTCAGTTGCTGGAGCGTGAGTTCGCCCTGGTCGGCTTTGTCCTGGTAGGAGATGAACGCCTGTTCGGCTCCGATGGCGAGCTGGCAGAAATTGACGGCGACGCTTTGCAGGTATTCGAAGGTCCAGATGGGGACGCTGTTGGCGGCCGAGCCCCAGAAATCGAGACCGTTCACGATCTTAATCAGCGCGCCATAACACGCCACGATGATCGCGATCTGGTCGGGATTAATCGTATTGGGCAGGGCCGGAACGTTGGCGATGCTGCCGATGATGGTGCGCGCGATGTCCGCGGCCACCTTGAGCGAGGCGGTGGTGTAGAGCGTGCTCGTGGGAACCGCGGCGGCGTGAGTGATGACTTTTTCGTAGATGGGCTGGGCGCTTGCCGGGTCTCCGTTGATGAAGTAGGAATTTCCCCAATCCAAATAGAGCTGGCTCAAACGCCGGAACAGATACGGGACCTCGACGGCCTGATTCAGATACTGGTACGCGACGGCCTGAAAGTAGTAGCTTTCGGCATTGGCGTAGTCGCCCAGGGCGTGCAACGCCTCGGCGATTCCCAGCGGAATGGTGTAGTAGTAATCGTGCGGGAGCGAAAGCGCGATGTCGGCGGGCTGCTGCGGATTGAGCAGAACATCGCCCAGTACGCTCTTGGCGGATACGCGGGCGGTATAGACCGCGTTCTTGACCAGTGTGAGATCCGGCGTGGTGCCGGCCTTCCAGACGACCTGGGTAGCGACGCCGTTGGTGTAGAGCCCCAGCGTGCGGCTTTCGAGGACATCGGATGTGAGCGTTGACGGAAGGGTGGCGAGCGTGGCCAGACGGGCGGACGCAACCGGAGCAGTCGCCGCCAGGCTAACGGCCGGTGCCAGCATTACGGTATTCAGACGCACTGCTGCGGTGGTCGCCGGAGTCGCGGCGGCGGCGGACGCGAGCGCGGGAGTTGCGGCGACGCCTTTGAACAGGCCGGCGACATTGGCGTTGGTGGTGGCGGCGCGCGTCTCCAGCGCCGTCGCGTTGGCGGTAAGGCCGGCGCTGCGGAAGTCGGCGGCCGCCTGCATATCGGCAGCGGCGCTCATCGCCGGAGCCGAGTTGAGGGCGGTGCTGCGGATGCCGGTCTGATCGACGGACGGCGCGCCAAGTGCCGCCTGGTTCACCGCGATCATCGGACGGACTGGATTGGGAGAAGGAATCGGCAGGACGTTCATGTACACGCTGGCGGCGCTCAGCAGCGGATCGAACAGCGTGGGGTCTTTCGAGACTCTGTCCCACGCGACGGCCGTGTATACGAACGCCATCGGATCGAGATACTGGTAGATCAGGGCGCCCGCCTTCTTGTAAAAGTCGACGGAGTCCTGGTAATTGCCCTGATAGTACGCTTTGGCGGCGTCCGAAAGGTCGCTTTCGATTTGCGCCAGGGTGGCGGCATCGGGCGACTTGTCGACGAACTGTGAGATCAACGATGTGCGGCTGCGAAACGAGTAGACGCTGTCGGCGTATTTGATAGCCATGAATTTTCCTCCGAATTGAATGACGTTGAGATTAGCGTTAAGCGCCTTGCACGATTACCGTATAGCCCCCGACCATCTGGTCGCCCTGATACGAAACGATGCGCAGCACCTGCGCCTCGCCCTTCACCGGCGGCTTGAGGAGCTGCACCTCCTTCAGCACTTCCGGAGAGATCAGGTTGAAGTGACCCACCAGGGTTTGCAGATTGGCTCCGCTCTGCGCCAATACGTACGTTTGCTGCGGAGCGGTGGCGGGTGGGGCGGGCGCCGCTTTTACAGCGAGCAATGCGGCCGGGTTGATGCGCGCCGCCCCCAGAACGGTGACTGCGGCGGGCGCGACCGCCGGCTTGGCGGGAGCCATTCCGCCGGGGGTTCCGGCCGCGGTCGGCGACAGGTGCAAGCTGCCATCCGGCTCCAATTCGGCGAGCACCAGCGTCTGGACTTTGGTATCCAGCTTGAGTTGCGGCGCGGCAATCCTGAGAGCGATGTCGGCGTGCTCGCCCACCTGGAGCAGTTGCGTGCGGGTTTGCGCCGGCCGCGTGGCCTCGAGCGAAGTCAGCAGTCTCTGCATATCGGCTTGGGCCAACGCTACGTGGATATTGCGCTGGGCCACGTGCCGGTCGGCCCAGGAGTCCCATTCGTGAGCCGGGTTGAGGTAGTCGCCGATGGCCGAAGCGCGCACGACCAGGCATTCATGGCCGCCATTCACCACCGAAGGCACCCAGGCCCTGGGGCATTTCACGAGCTTGTGGCAGGTGGGCGAGCTTCGCGGGCCGAGATCTACGCGAACCATTCCGATCAGGTTCGCGTTCGCTCCAACGATGCCGAGCGACGGGTTAAACCAGTAGAACTCCACCTTCACCCCGGCAATCGGCGCGCGCCCAAGGTTCCACACATGCGCGTAGAGCGTGTTGGGCACGCCGGCGGTGACCACGCCTCCGTGATCGGGCGGTACCGCGGGAGCGGCATCGGGAGCCGCGGTGTAAGTCCAGATGTCGGGACTTTCCCAAAAAGGCACGTTGATGGGGCGGTCGCCACGGTCGCCTACCAGCGAGCGGATCAGAATGTAGGGATAGAAGCTCTGCGCCCGCCCCCGTTGTTTATCCCCTTGCACGGCGAGCATGCCCTTGAGGTCGGCGCGCAGCTTCGCGAGCCGCTCCTCTTCCGACTTGTGGGCGATGGTGTTGGGGCCGGCTGGCGGATCTGCCGGCCCTCCCGGCGCGGTATTGAAACCCGGGCCTTTTGGTGGTTGGTCGCTCATTTGAATTTGTTCTCCCGATCGATGTAACGGATTTCAACGTTACCCTTTACGCCGGTCGGATCCTGCGCTGGCAGTCCGCCGGCGGCCTCGTCCTTGCACCAACCGGTGCCCGGATGGACTGGAAGATGGTATTCGCGCTTGTCGGCCTCGCTGGCGAAGGACTTGGGAATTCCCATGAGCTTCGCATCGCGCAGCCAGTCCCAGCAGAGATACCCATAGCCGCGGTTCGCGTCGAGATCGAAATTTGGGATGGACTTCGCATCGATGCCATTCCGCGTCAACTTGGCCACCACGTAGCCGGTGAAGTCCACTGCGTCGCCCAGGGTTTCCCCGTGCGGCAGATGGTTGTGAGAGGCCGCGACGGTGGCGGCCTCGTTGCCTGCGTTCTCGTAGTCCGTGCGCGCTCCGGCATGGCCGGGAAGCCCGCCCATGATCGCCGAGCAGTCCTGCATGGAGTGGAACGGGCTCGCCGGGACGCGAGAGAGTTCCGATGGAACCGGATCGCCCTGATCGTCCTTGCCTGGCCAGAGCCAGGGACGGGTGAACTCGCTGGGCGTTTCGGCTGCGCCGCAGGTATTATTCAGAGCCGCATGGATCATCGACGAGACGAAATTCTGCGGGTCGGTGACAACGTCGATCGGAAATACCCGGTCGAGATCCGAACCGGAGGGCTCCGTTGCGGCCGGAGGAGGCATCAGACCGTCGAGGTCGGACAAAGCGGTCTGCACGGCGCCCCAGACGTCTCCCACCCCGATACCCAAGGTGTTGAGCCCTGCGTTCATCTCAGTTTGCATCGGGTAAACAAACCCGGACATCGCCAGATACCAGTGCAGCGCAAGGTAGGCGTTATACAGGGGCAGCTCGAGGTTTTCGTAAATGAGCTGCCGCACGGGATAGGTCCCCGCGCTGGCGATCAGGCTGACAATGGCGGTGGCGGGCCAGGCGGCCACCTGGGCCAGGTACGTCAACCAGGCAAAGATCGCCAATAGTATGTCGAGGAAGGTCGACCATGCGTTGTCGTCGCCGGAGCCGGGCGCTGGATCGTTCGAGCCCGATCCGGGAGGCGAAGGAAACGGCGGAATGTTCACAACATCCGGCGAATCCGGCCGGCGAATGTTATAGAAGTCGGTGGTCGTGTACTTGACGTACTTATACAACCACCAGTAAGTGTTCACCACATCGGTACCGGTAACGAAGCCGTTCGAACCGGGCTCGATATCTTCCCAGATGGTGGGATGAGCTGCGTTCTGGCCCTTCGGATCGGCTGTACGGGTGTTCGCGGGTGTGTACACTTCCTGAAGCGCCGATGCGATGAAGTCGCCGAGATCGCTTGGTAGATTCGAATCCACGTCCCAAGCCGCGCTGCGGCCGAGAAGATCGGGAGTCTTGTCTCCGGTGGGATAGCCGGGGCCGGGCTGCGGCTGAAAGAAGTTGTAGCCGGACGTACTGTCGTTGTTGAACGCGATCCATAAATGCAGTGCCGCGTCGGAAAGCATCTGGTAGATCGGCTTCCCGCCGTTCTCGGTGTCATACACCTTGGCGTCCATATGGTTTTCCACCAGGTGATGGCGCTGCCAGTGCAGACGGTACGGGCCGCCCGATTTCTCGTTGACGAAGCAGTGGCCGGCGGTATCCGTGGCGACGTGGCTCATCCAGCCAAGGGCGAAAGCCTGAAAATCCTCGCGGCCCGAAGCGGCGGCCTTCTGCCAGAGGTGCGCGGCGAATTCGTATGTCTTGCGGTAATGGAGCATGTCGCTCCAAAAGAAGACCTGCTCGTCGTATCCCGCGGGAACGCCGCTGCCCAGGAAGCTGAAGACATCGTACTGGCGAACCACCATCACCAGAATCGTGTCGAGGAGAAAGCTGAAGCCGCGGGACAGGATACTCGAGAGCTGGCTCGCGAGGCCGCCGGTGAGGGCATCCACCTCGTCGGACAAGTTATCGGCAATTGGGCCTATCTCTTTTTCCCAAGGCCCCAGAAAATTCGTATCCCACCAAGTGTAAAGCTCCTGGATTGTGTTCGCTGCGCCATAGAGCATGGACCCCACGGGGGGCTTGAAGTCCGGCAGCAGGAAGAAAATGTCAGGGCCAATGGCGCCGAGAGCGACATAGGCCGGATGCTTGTGCGCGATGTTGCTGATTTGGGCGGCGCTCAGACCGTTCACAGCGAAAATCGGTCCCGCGCCGGTGTTGGCGGCGAGCGACCCCAGGGACTTACGGGCCGCATCCATATGAATATACCAACCGGGCATTCACCCCTCCTTCCGGCGTCCACCACTTGCGTTGTCGGATCTTTTGGATGCGCTCGGGATGGGCCGGGCTTCAGAAATTCGTAATTGATTAGCGGGCAGACCACCCCGGCGGAAGTTTTCGCCGGACAAATCGGCGGGTTTCGTTTATCGTAGGATGGATGAATGGGTCCAAGCCACCTCAGCCTGACGGCCAACCGTAACAAGTCGAAGAATTGGAGCGGGAGATCAAGCGTCTGCAAGTGGAGAACGAGGGGCTAAAGAAGAAGATCGAAGGTTTGGAAGAGGAACTCCGGGCCAGCAAACGGCAAGCGGCGCCGTTCTCCAAAGGGCAGCGGAAGGCCAATCCCAAGCGGCCTGGACGGAAAGCGGGGCAGGGCATTTTCCGGTATCGGCCAGCGCCAGCGGAGCCAATCGGCGGCGAGGTCGTGGAAGCGGTCGTGCCAGCAGGCTGCCCGAGTTGCGGCGGAGTGTTGGAACTGGAGGGCGAAGAGTGGGCGACCACGACCGATCTTCCAATTCAACCGCAACCGGAAGTTACCCGTTACCGCGTGCCAGTTTGCCGGTGCAGCCAGTGTGGCAAGCGCGTGAGAGGAGCAGCGCCGGGCTTGGCCGCGGACCAGTTTGGAGCCACGGCACACCGGGTGGGGCCGGGAGTCAAAGCGGCGGCACACGCGTTGCATAATGGTGCGGGCGTGCCAGTGCGGAAACTGCCGATGGTACTGAAGGAACTCACCGGAATCACTCTCACCCAGGGTGCCATGTCACCTGAACTATGCACTAAACGCTGTTCCGCCAGCGGTGCGGGCCGACCCTTGTAGCTTGATCCTCGCCTGACGTTTCCAAACCCCTTCGCGAAGTGCTCTATTTGCAGGCTTTCCACGCTTGTGCATAGAATTCTATGCACGGCCGCGCAAGAATCCGACGACGGCCCGGCTCGGGATACTGAACCACGGCCGCGTGCGGCACGCCGACACTTGTAGGGCGGGTTCCAGACGCACTTCTCCCTTACTTCTGCGGGGGCGGATTCGGGAGCACCGGATTGTGCGAGGGATGCAGGCAGGTTGATCTGGTTCGTCGGCGTCGGGAGCGGAGCTTACGTCAGTACCCCCACCAGCACGGGCGCGAAGCTGAGACCCCGCGGCGTGATGCCGCGCAACCGATCCATCAGCCTTTCGAACAGCCCTTTTTCGGCGTAGTGATCGCTGTAACTCACACCGGTTCGCCCGGCATGACCCCAGATCTTCGCCGCCACGAACAGAAACCGCAACCGCGCCGTGGCCAGTGTGGTGTGCCGCAAGGTGGCGACCTCGTCCTGTTTGATCAGGTTCTCCGCCCCGGCGCGTCCATTGTAGAAGGCCACCACCAGGTGGATCGGCTCTGGCATGTCCGTCACGAACACGCGGTAAGTGTACTGGCCGGTGGCGAACAACTGGTATTGCTCTACTTCGTCGGCAGGCTTCGGCGGTTGCTCATAGCGCAAGGCCACAAAGCGGAAAGCCTTCTCCCATCCGTCGGGCTGGTAGGTGAATTCGCATTGTGCGTGGGCGTCGGTCTTCGGCGAGAGTTTCCATTCCGCCTCACGCAAATGCGCCAGCAAGGGCGCCGTCTTGCGCGCCACAATGACGAAATTGGCAGCCGCGCTCCAGGTAGGCGGCCACGGCGTCCCAACAATAGAACCCGGGGGTGCCCTCTGGGCCCGGCCCGCGCGAAGATCCGCTTCACGCACGCCGGCAGCGTCCGGAAGGCTTGGCGCAAATGCTCCGCTATCTCTTTGCCCGTAGGCCGGTCTCCGTTCCGCAACCCGCCGGCAAT
>PMYB01000055.1 GCA_003170915.1 Bryobacterales bacterium
AAGGCTTTCCTCGACAGCAACGAGCTTTCGCTGGGAATCGTGCAGGCGCAGCAGGAGTACCGCAGCTATTACGTTCTAGGCTACTACTCGACGAACCTGGCGGTGGACGGCAAGTATCGCAAGATCACGGTGAAGCTCAACAACAACCAGTCGGCCAAGCTGGAGTTTCGCCAGGGATACTACGCCGACAAGGTGTGGGGCAAATTCAACGGCCAGGATAAAGAGCAGAAGCTGCAGGAGGCGATGAACGCCGGCGACCCGGTGACGGACATTCCGCTGGCGGTCGAGGCGGACTACTTCCGTATCACGCCGACGGCGTACTTCGTTCCGGTTTCGGTCAAGGTTCCGGGATCGGTGATCGACCTGGCGCAGAAGCGCGGCGGCGGCGAGACGGAGTTCGACTTCCTGGGCCAGATCCTGGACGACCGCAAAGTGGCCGTAGGCACCGTGCGGGACTACATCAAGGTCAAGCTCGAAGCGGGCGAGGCCGCCAGACTCAGCCACCGGAACTTCCACTACGATGCAGGTTTTACGCTGGCGCCGGGCAAGTACCGGATGAAGTTCCTGGTGCGCGAAAACCTGAGCGGGAAGATGGGCACGTTCGACATGCACTTCGTGGTGCCCGACCTGGCGGCCGACTCGGCGGTGCTGAAAACCAGCTCGGTGATCTGGAGCAACCAGCGCGAACCGTTCAAAGCCGCGGTGGGCGCGGCGGAGAAGGGGAGGGCGGTCAGGAAAGTAGCGGTGTCGAACCCGCTGGTGGTAGGCGAAGAGAAGGTGGTGCCCAGCATCACCAAAGTATTCCGGCGCGACCAGAACATGACCATCTCGTTCGACGTGTACGATGCGGCGCCGGACCCGGCCAATCTGCGCGCGCGGCGCATCGCGGTGAGCATGAGCCTGTTCAACGAGAAGGGCGCGAAGGCGTTCGAGGCCGGGCCGCTGAAGGCCACGGAGTTGGCGGCCACGCGGCCGAACGCCGTGCCGGTGCAGCTTCAGGTCCCGCTAAAGGGCCTGGCGCCGGGACGGTACACGTGCCAGCTCAACGTCATCGACGAAGTGGGCCGGAAATTCGCGTTTCCGCGGCAGGCGCTGGTGGTGCAGTAGAGGCCTTATACTGAGATCATAGGCCCGTGATCTCCGCAACTGCATACGACGAGCACGTGGAACAGCTTTTCGAAGTACTGAAACGCGTCACATCCGCTTTGCGAGCCGCCGGTATCGAGTACCGCGTGGTTGGTGGAGTGGCTGTTTTTCTGCACGTTTCCGAAAAGGATCCGTTGGCCGCGCGGATGACGCGCGACATCGACATGGCGGTGGACCGCCGCGACCTCGACAGGATTGCGGATGCCGTGCGGCCGTACGGTTTCGAATGTCGCCACGCGGCCGGCGTCGATATGCTGGTGGATGCGGCGAAGCCCAGCGCGAGAAGCGCGGTTCACCTGGTGATGGTACGCGAGAAGGTGCGGCCGGAATACCCCGAGGCCGTGCCGGATTTCTCGCCGCCGGTCGAAACCAGAGAAGGCATGCTGCTGGCGCCAGTGGCCGATTTGGTGCGCATGAAGCTGACCAGCTACCGGCTCAAAGATCGCGTCCACATCCAGGATATGGACGCGGCCGGGTTGATCACGGCGGAGGTCGAAGGCGGACTGCCGAACGGGTTGCGCCGGCGGCTTGCGGAGATTCGCGCGACCCGGTGAGCGGGGCGGCGCGCGCTATTTCTTGCCCGGCGCGGGCAGCGGCATGTCGGAGCTGTCCATTTCGGCCACAGCCTTCCAGGTTCCGTCGGCTTGCTTCTTATAGGCGATCAGGTATTTGCCCTTCTCGGTGACGGGTTTTTTCGTTTTGGGGTCCGTCGTGGTCATGGTGTAGGTGCCTTGCGTGTAGCCCAGGTCGCCGGACTTGGCAACCTCGACACGCGACGCCTGGCACGCGTGCGCGAAATTCGGATCGTCGAAGACCGGCTTCAAAGCCGCTCGAATCGCGTCCTTGCCGTTGATTTCCGGCGCGGTGGGCACCAGCACCGACGCATCATCGGCGTAATAGCTCATACTCTTTTCGAAGTCTTTGGCCGCCATGGCCTTGGCCCAGGCCGCGTCGGTATCTTTGAGCGCCTGAACGTCGGCGGCGTGGGTATCCGGGGGCGGCGCCTGAGTACAGGCGGTGGTGAAGGCGAGCAGCAAGAGAGAAACCAGCATGGAAAGTCGTAGGTGCATTCGTTTGTCCTCCAGAGAAGCAATTATACATGAAGCACTGGGGACACACGACTTTTTTCGCTTTTTTCGACTGCTCGCGGTTGACAAAAAACTCCGATGGCAAGACCAGCGACGCCACACTTCAACGTTTGCGGAACGCCACCGCCGCCAACGGCGGCAGCGTCGCCGCGATTGCCCATGTTCGATCCGCCGAACAACTCGGAATCGGTGTTCAGAATCTCCTCGCGGCAGGCGCTGGCGGTGCAGTAGGCCGGGCGCGGCGCTTGCGGCGCCCGATCACTTGCAGCCGCTACTTCTTGGTCGGGAGCGGCATGTCAGAGTTGAGGATGTCGGCCACGGCCTTCCAGCTCCCATCGGCCTGTTTCTTGTAAACCGTGACGTACTTTCCTTGGTCGGTGACCGGCTTCTTAGTCTTCGGGTTTGTCATGGTCAGGCTGTAGGCGCCTTGGGTGTAGCCCAGCTCGCCCGACTTGTCAGCTTCGACGCGTGTCGCCTGGAATGAGATCGCGAAGTTCGGGTCGTCGAACATGGGCTTGAGCGCGGCGCGAATGGCGTCTTTGCCGGTGGCCACCGGCTCGTTGGGGTTGAACACGGAGGCGTCGTCGGCGTAAAAGCCGATCATCTTGTCAAGATCCTTGGCCGTGCTGGTTGTCTTCACCCAGGCGGCTTCGGTATCCTTGAGCGCTTGAATGCTGGCATCGCGCAGGTCCGGCGCGGGGGGCGGGGCCTGTGTGCAAGCGGTGGTCAGAGCGAACAGCAACAGGGAAGTTAGCAGCAGAACACGAATGTGCATGTGAAAATCTCCTCTGGGCTGCCATTATACATCCGGCGCTACCGTTTGCGAAACGCCCGAATTGGGTCGCGTAAAATGT
>PMYB01000124.1 GCA_003170915.1 Bryobacterales bacterium
CCGCTGGCCGAAGTGCCCAAGGTCTTCCCCGAGCTGGCCAGTCACAAGAACTACATCAAGGCTGTCTTCGAGGTTCTGGACTCGGACGTCTGAGGAGGAGTAACCGCCTCACCGACTCGCACGAATCCATGGCGAGCGCCTCCCGCGCCACGCCCTCGGCTTCCGGTGCGCTCCATGACGAGATGGCCCGCTTGAGCTCGGGGATCAAGGGCGCGCTGACGCTGAATTCTTCCAGGCCCAGACCCAGCAGAAGCGGAGTCGCCACCGGATCGGCGGCCAGTTCACCGCAGAGGGCCACGTCGATTCCCGCGGCGCGGCCGGCCTCGATGGTCTGCCGGATCATGCGCAATACGGCGGGCTGAAAGGGATCCGCCATCGGCGCCACGCGGGAGTTGGTCCGGTCGGCAGCCATCGCGTACTGAATCAGATCGTTGCTGCCGATGCTGAAAAAGCTGGCCTCGCGCGCCAACCGATCGGCGATGGCCACTGCCGCGGGCACTTCGATCATGACGCCTATCCGGATGCTCTTCCGGAAAGGTAACCCTTCCCGTTCCAGCTCGGCCTCCGCTTCGCCAACCAGGGCTTTCGTCTCGCGCAGTTCGTCGAGGGAAGCGATCATCGGCAACAGCAACTCGACTGGCTGCGCGGCGCCCACCCGGAGGATGGCGCGGAGTTGCGTTCGGAACAGGTCGCGCCGGCTCAACATCACACGGATGCCTCGCCAGCCGAGAAATGGGTTGGCTTCCTCGCCGATCTCCACGTAGGGCAGACGCTTGTCGCCGCCGATATCGAGCGTGCGGACGGTCAGCGGACGCCCCCCCAGCGACTCGGCGATGGCGCGATAGGCGGCCACCTGTTCCTCTTCGCCGGGCGCCGCCGCGCGTCCGAGGAACAGAAATTCCGTGCGCAGCACACCCACACCCTCTGCGCCACAGGCCACGGCCTCCGCGGCTTCGGCGACGCCGCTGATGTTGGCGAAGACCCGTATGCGGCGGCCATCGCGCGTGGCCGCGGGTCTGTGCCGCTCCAATTCCGCGGCGCGGCGCGCGGCCAGCCACTCCCGGCGGCGGCCTTCGAGCGCCTCGACCTGGCCCGCATCGGGCGAAATCCAAACCGTTCCCTGCTCTCCATCCACGGCCACAACGGTTCCATCGGCCAGTGCGGAGATCCCCGGACCCAGTCCCGCTACCACCGGAATCCCCATGGCCCGCGCCAGGATCACGCTGTGGGCGCTGGCGCTGCCCGCCTCCAGGCACAAGCCCAGGACCATCGCGGGGTCGAAGTCCTTGACCTCGGAAGGTGTCAGATCGTGCGCCGAGAGGACCGCCGGCTCGCGCAAAACTCGTGCGGCGCTGGCTTGACCGGTGAGCCTTCGCATCACCCGTGCCGCCACATCCGCCACGTCAGCCGCCCGGGCCCGCAGATAGGGGTCCTCGAGGGTGGCAAGACGGTCCGCGATTTTGGTGGTTTCCGCCTGCCAGGCGGACTCCGCGCCGACCCGATCTTCGAGCAACATGCGCGAGACTCCGCCGAGCAGCTCCGGGTCCTCGAGGAAGAGCGACTGCGCATCGAAAATGCCCGCCTCATCCGCGCCAATGTGGGCTTTGGACCATTCGTATAGCGCCCTGGTTTCTTCTTCAGCGCCGTGCACTGCGGCCATCAGGCGTTGCCGCTCCACCTCGGGATTTCCGATGGCCCGCGGAGCGATTTCCATAACGGCGGGGCGCAGCTTGACAAGCTGACCGATGGCAATGGCCGCCGACGCCGCGATGCCGCCGGCCTGGACCACCGGTTCCGCGGGCGCCAGCTCGCCACACCCGGATTCGATAAACTCCACCAGCGCGGCCAGCGCCTCGCGCGCTTCGGCGCCTTGTGCGCAGATTCGCAACTGGTGGCCTTCGCGCGCCCCCAGGCTCAGGATGCCATTGATGCTATTGGCCGCGACATTGTCAATCGTCACCTGCGCTCGATACCGCCGCGCCAGCCGAACGATCTGCGCCGCCGGCCGCGCGTGCAGTCCAAGACGGTTAGTGAGGGTGACCAGCGCTTCTTCGCTCCCTGACGTTTGCCCCTCGGGCGGTTGGCGCAACGCCACTTTACCGGCCAAGGCATTTTGCGCTTCTTGAGCGATTTCCGCGATCCCTGCCCCCGCGCCAGCCAGCACGGCCGCCGCCACCGCCCCCTCCACCAGCGGACCCGCGCACAACTCCACACGCGAACTCTTCTCTTCGCCCAAAAGCTCAAGCGCGGTCTCGGCGCTCAGCACGGCGCTCCCCAGGTCCATAAGCACCAGCACGCCGTCGTCGCTGTAGACCGATTCAATAGCTTGGAGCACCTGGAACGCATCGGTGCCGATGGGGTTTTCGGGATCGGCCGTGCCCCCGGCCGCCGCGATCCGCACCCTTCCCTGCCCCACCTGCCGCGCCAGATCGCACACACCCTCAGCCAGCTTCGCGCTGTGGGACACAACCACCAAGCCGATCATGAGCGCCAGGTGTCCGCGGCCGCCTTCAGCAGCAGGTAGGAAGAGGTGGCTCCCGGGTCCTGGTGCCCGATGCTGCGCGCGCCCATGTAGCTGGCCCGCCCCTTGTGCGCCTGCATGGCAACGGTGGCCAGCATCCCCGCGTGGGCCGCCACCGCGCCCGCGTCGAGGATTGCCGCCAGGCTGCACCCGTTTTCGAGGCCTTTACGCATCGCGTCCAAAGCCGGAAGCAGGGCGTCCAGCATGGTCTTGTCGCCGCCCACCGCTTTACCCCGCTGCTCGATACCCTTGATGCCCGCCTGGAATAGCGCCACGACATCGGCCGCTTCGATTTCGGTCTTCCTGGGGCAAGCCGCCGCGGCGCGAAGAAAGAAAGTGCCGTACAGCGGCCCGGCGGCGCCGCCAACATGACGGATGAGCGCAGTCGCCACGCTCTGAAAGACGGAACGGATCTCGGACGGAGGATGCGCCGCCAACTCCGCTTTCACGGCGGTGAAGCCGCGGTCCATGTTGATGCCGTGGTCGGCATCGCCGATAGCCGAGTCCAATTCCGTGAGCCATTGTCTGTTTTCGGCGTAAACCTGTTGCAGAACTTCCAGCCACTTCAGCACTTCTGGCTTGCCCACGGCCATGCGCTCAGATCCCCCATTGCAGCCCCGGAGTAAGCACCGGATCGTCCCAGAGCGCCCGCATCTCGTCATCGGCTTTGAGCAGCGTGATGGAGCAGCCGGCCATCTCAAGGCTGGTGATGTAGTTCCCCACCAGGCGACGCGCGACACGAATTCGCAGCCCTCGCAAGATCCGCTCCAACTCCCCATAGACGAGATAAAGTTCCATCAAGGGGGTGCCGCCCATGCCGTTGACCATGGCGATGACTTCGTCGCCGCCGCGGAACGGCAGGTCCGCCAGGATCGTCGCCGCCATGCGCGCGGTCAGCTCCGCGGCGGGTAGCAGGGGCATGCGCTCGCGCCCCGGTTCACCATGGATGCCGATGCCCATCTCCATCTCGTCTTCACCCAGCTCGAAAGTGGGTTTGCCGGCCGCGGGAACGGTGCAGGAAGTCAGGGCCATCCCCATCGAGCGCCCGTTCCCATTGACTTTGCGGCAGAGCGCTTCCACGCGCGCCAGATCATAGCCGCGTTGGGCCGCCGCTCCGCAAAGCTTCTCCGCGAAGACGGTCACTCCGACGCCACGGCGGCCCGCGGTGTAAAGGCTGTCTTCCACGGCAACGTCGTCGTTAATGACCACCGCCCGCACTTCTATGCCCCGCTCCTGGCAGAGTTCGGCGGCCATTTCGAAATTCATAATATCGCCGGTGTAGTTCTTGACGATGTGGAGAACGCCCGCTCCACCGTTGACGGCGCGCGTGGCGGCTTCGATTTGATCCGGAGTCGGAGAAGTGAAGACCTGGCCGGGACAAGCGGCGTCGAGCATGCCTTTGCCCACGTACCCCACATGCATGGGTTCGTGACCGCTGCCTCCGCCCGACACGATGCCGGTCTTGCCGGGAACGGGCGCGTCCACCCGAACCACGTAAACCGGATCGAGGCAGACTTTCAGAATATCCGCATGCGCCAGAGCCAGCCCAGCCAGGAACTCAGCCGGCACATTTTGCGGATGGTTGATCAGTTTCTTCATGCGTCAGAACTTCTCCCAGTGCAGCACGTCGGAAAGCGGGCGCTTGTCCTTGTGGGACGGCTTGGCCGGATGCCCGATCGCGAGCAGGCTGATCACCTTATAGCCCTCCGGCGCGCCGAGCATCCGGGCCACCTTCTCCGCGTACGGCTTCTTGTCCCCGGCCACCCAGCAACTGCCGAGGCCGTGCGCCCGCGCGGCCACCAGTATGTTCTGGCTGGCGTTGCAGCCGTCCTCCAGGTAGTACTTCGTGTCTTTGCACAGGACCACCACGCAAACCGCGGCCTGCGCAATGAAGCGACCAAATTCCGCCACCCCGGCGATCGCGCGGAGCATCGCTGGCTCCGTGACCGCCACGAATTCCCAAGGTTGGATGTTGATCGCCGTGGCGGCCAGGCGGCCGCAGTCGATGATGTCTTCGATCACCTCTCGCGATACAGGTTCGCCCGTGTAGGCGCGAACGGATCGCCGTGTCTTCAAAGCCTCAATGCAGTCCATAATCACATATGACCGTCGAACGAAGTCTCGTTGTCCCATTCCGTGGTAGGCTCGAACAATCCGCCTTCATGCAGATTTGCCTTTAGAACGTCCATGTCGATCTCGAAGCCCAGACCCGGGCCGTTGGGCACCGCGAAGTATCCCCTATCGATGATCGGGTCATTCGGCTTGTCCGTCCTTCTCACCCGGTCGAGGAAATGTGGAACATCAGCCATGTGGTACTCACACGCCAGAAACTGGTCGCCGGCGGCGGCGGCATGCGCACTGGCAAACAGCGTGATAGGGCCGTTGTTATTGTGGATGCAGGATGCGACTCCGTACTGCGTGGCCAGATCGATCGCCTTTTTTGTCTCGAGAATACCGCCGAGATTGGCCAGATCCGGGTGTATGACGGAGATTGCCTGCTTTTCGAACAGGTCCCGGAAGCCCTCGGCCAGGTAAACGTCCTCGCCGGTGCAGATCGGCGTCGTGCAGGAATCCTTGAGTCTGCGGAGTTGGTCTGGGTAGAACCATGGAACCACATCTTCGTACCAGGCCAGGTTGTACTTATCCAGTCTTCGCGCGAACTTGATAAAGGTCTCGATGGGAAAGTGACCGTAGTGATCCGAGGCAATCGGAATTTCATAGCCGACAATACTGCGCACCGTTTCACAGTAGTCCGCCAGCCAATCCAATGCTTTGTCGGTGAAAAACGTCGAGGTGAACAAGTGCTCGCCGTAGGGGTTATAGGCGCCCATCGGGAGCTTAGTATCAGGCGGGGGTCCACCTGGCCTTAAATCAGCGAAGCCGCCCCGCACCGGCCGATTCGCCGTGGGGTCGGGGGCGGGGCGAGTATACATTCCCGCCGTGCTTCCCCCTTCGCCGCCGGCATGCAAGTCCATCTTGCAGAACGTCCAACCCTGCGCCATCCGTTCTTTCAGATGGTTGCCCATCCCTTCCCCGGTCGGCATACTGACGGTGTCGCAGTACATGCGGACGCGGTCGCGCATCTTGCCGCCGAGCATCTGCCAGACGGGCACGCCCCAGGCCTTGCCCGCCAGGTCCCAGCAGGCCACTTCGATAGCCGAAACACCGCCGCCATCGCAACCAAATCCGCCGTGCTTCTTGATCTTGCGGAATATCTCCGCGACATTGCACGGGTTCATTCCGATGATTCGGCTCTTCAAGATCAGGCCGTGCGCGTTGCTGCAATCGTAGCGGATTTCGCCATACCCGGAAATGCCTTGATTGGTATCCAGGCGCATGAGCATGGATCGGTCCGAATGCGCAATGCGCATGTCGGTGATCCTCAAAGCCGACGGACCTGAGTTAGTGTTCACCTGAGCGTTGATTTGCTCCAAATCGGCGTTGGTGACCAGGCTCCCAGCAGCGACCGCGGCCGTGGCGGACGTCGTCCCGGTCATGAATGTTCGACGAGATACGTTTGGTTCCTGCTGAGACATCGCAATTCTCCTTTAACACTCCTGCTACGGCCGCGCCGGCGTCTGCGCAGCCTGCTTCTTCATGTACTCTTCGTACGCCGTTGGGCCGAGCTTCTGCTTCAAATAGTCCTGGTATTCCTTGATCAACGCCGAATCCCTCGGCCGGCTGTAGACCTCGGTCGACTTGTACTTGCCCTCGTCGAACTTCTTCTTCGTCCACTCATCGTGAATGTGCGTGACTTGCGCCTCGTCGACGATCCCCTGAACCAGGTGCGGAGGGATGAAAGAAACGCCCTCCTTGTCGCCGAAGACCACGTCGCCCGGCATCACCGTGGTGTTGCCGATGCGGACCGGAACGTTGATCCCCGTCACCATCACGCTGTGGATGGCGGGTGGCGTGGCGCCCCTGTAGTATCCAGCCAGATCGGCCAGCGGCGAGATGCCATCCAGGTCGCGGATGGCCCCGTCGATTACAAAGCCGGCGCCCGTGGCCTTCATGATGTAATAGGCCAGGTTGTCGCCGATCACTCCGCCCGCGGCCACGCTTCCGAACACGTCGACCACAAAAACGTCGCCGCGTTGGAGCAGGTCGATGGCATTCTGGTGGTCGCGCGGCCGCTGGTTCCCCTGCGCTTTCCACTCCGCGGCGTCCACGTCCGCAATATCGGGCCGCGTAGGCATCAGTTGCAGAGTCACCGCCCGGCCGATCAGTTTCTTGTCCGGACGCAGAACTTGCAGGCCGTCCACGAACTGGCTGGGATACCCGCTGCGGGACAGGCCGATTTCTTCCGAGGACATGTCCTTGAACTTCTCCAGAAGCGCATCGGGCACCTTCGGCCTTCCGTCCGGGAAACGCTCGTACGGGTTCTTGGCCGTGTACTTGATCAACTGTTCGCGGGTCATGGTGAACACTTGTCCCCAGGCCGGCGCCAGGACAAACCAACCTGCGAACATTAAATTGCAAATGGATTTATTCGTCATCGTCGTGTTCCTCGAACTAAAAGACGCGATAGGGAATTACCGCCGGCGCCAGCAGTAGGTTCATCAGCTCGTCATCCAGCTTGACCAGGGTCAGCGACGCGCCGGCCATCTCGAGCGAGGTGCAATACTCGCCCACATAGCTCCGGGCCACCTGAATGCCTTGCGCCGCCAACCGCTGGTGCGCGATTCCATAAAGCAGGTAGAGTTCGCCGATAGGCGTCCCACCCAGGCCGTTGATCATCAGGGCCACGCGGTCTCCCGAGCCGAACGGCAAATCCGTCACCACCGCCTCCAGCAGCAGGGACACCACCTCGTTGGCCGTCCCCTGTTTGACGCGGCGCCGCCCGGGTTCGCCGTGGATTCCGATGCCGACCTCCATCTCGCCTTCCGCCATCTGAAACAGCGGCGAACCTTTGGCCGGCGGCGTACACGAGCTCAAGGCGATCCCCATGGTGCGAGTGACGCTGTTGACCCGCTTGCCCAGCGCGACCAGCGCCTCCAGGTCCGCGCCGCTCTCGGCGGCCGCACCCACGGCCTTCATGACGAAAAAATTCCCGGCCACACCGCGGCGGCCGACGGTGTAGTTCGAGTCCTTTACCGCCACGTCGTCGTCGATGATGAGCGTCTCCACGCGAATGCCGTCGGCCTCGGCCATTTCGCGAGCCATTTCGAAGGCCAGCCGGTCGCCGGTATAGTTGTTGACCAGGTGGAGCACGCCTTTCTCCGACTTCATCAATTTGGTGGTCTCGTACACGTAATCCACCGGAGGCGCCGAGAAAACATCGCCGGGACAGGCGGCGTCCAGCATGCCTTTGCCCACCAGCATGACGTGGGCCGGCTCATGGCCCGAGCCGGAGCCCTGCACGATGGACACTTTCCGGTCGCTGGGCGCATCGGCGCGCATGATCAGGTTGTACTCCGGAACATAGCGCAATTCGGCGGGGTTCGCGAGCGCGATCCCTTTCAGCATCTCGGGTGCGAACTGCTTGGGGTCATTGACGAATTTTCGCATGAGGGTCCATTACTCCTTGGCTGAACTATAGTTGCGCCAGGCGGCGCTTACGCGGATGGCAATCACTCCGATCGCCACCGCACCCGGATCCGGAGAGCCGATGCTGCGCTCTCCCGTATAGGCCGCCCGGCCTCGTTTGGCAAGCATCCCGGAGGTCTCTGCCGCCGCACGCTCGGCTACTTGCGCGGCGTTGGCCAAGGCTTCGGCGCCGCCGGAGGCCAGGTCCGCTTCCAGGCGGTCGATGGCCGGAACCAGGGCGTCCAGCAAGGTCTTGTCGCCGAGGGAAGCGCCTCCTCGCGCCTGGATGCCCGCGACCGCGGCGCGCAGCATAGCCACCACGTCGGCCCCGGAAAGCGCGGTCTTGGCGCCGGCCGCGCTTCCCGCGCGCAGAAACGCCGTTCCCCAGATAGGGCCGGATGTTCCACCCACGCGGCTGGCGATCATGAGGCCGACTTTCTTGAGAAAGGCGCCGGGGCTCGAGCGGTCGAACCCGTCGAAGTTTTCCAGGACCTTTTCGAAACCGCGCGCCAGGGAATAGCCGAAATCGCCGTCGCCCACCACGGAATCCAATTGGCAGAAGTAGGTCTCGTTGGCGATGGCGGTCTCCGCGATGGTCCGCACTACCAGTTCCACCGTGGCGCAGGCACTCTTGCCTGCCGCGTCCCGACTCATCGGGACGCTCCTTCCAAAGCGCCGCCGGCGAGCACCGTTTCCAAATCGCCCACGCGGAAACAACCCACGGGCCGGGCCGCCGAGCGGTTCTCGAGCACCTCGCATTTCTCTCCGCCCGGGTCGCCCAGGCAGGTCAGCACAATGGAGGCATGCGAAAAATCCTCAGCGCGGGTGTAGCCGCTGACAGTTCCGACGCACTTCATCTGGGCGCGATAGGCGGATTCCACGCCGTTATTGGAGTCCTCCACCACCACGCAGGCCTCGGGCGGCACGCCGAGTTCCTGGGCGGCCATGAGGTAGATGTCGGGCGCCGGCTTCTTGGCCTTGACCACGTCCCCCGCCAGCACCACCGAAAAACGTCCGGCGGTGGCCTCCCCCATGACATGGCGAAGCACGGCATTCACAGCTTCCGGAGCGGAGGTGGAAGCCACCGCCAGAAGCCAGCCAGTGGCGAGGGCTTCCTCGGAAATGCGCTTGACGCCGGAACGCGCCGGGATGCGGCCGGAGCGGATGATCTCTCTGTAGATCTCCGTCTTCCGCTTGTGCCATGCGGCCACCGTATCCTTGCGCGCGGCCTCGTCCGCGGGAGCCGCCGCCCAGGCCTTCAGGAACGCCGGCTCGGAGAACAGGCTGGCCATACGTTCCTTGCCGCCGCCGATCTTCAGCTTGCGCCCGTATTCTTCCACCGTCCATGCCCACGGCACACCGAGTTCCTTCCACATCTGGTTAAAAGCCACCAGGTGGCCGAACTGCTCGGTGTCGCCCAGCACGCCGTCGCAGTCGAAGATGAGAGCCTTCTTCATGCCGCATGGCCCTCGCTGCCGAAAATGCGCATGAAGGATTCGACCTGCGCCACCAGCTTCTTCTTCACCGCGCCGAGCAGTTTCAGCGGATCGTATTCCGTGGGATGCTCTTCCAGGTAGGTACGGTAACTGTCGGCCAGCGTGATCTTCAACTGCGTGGAGATGTTGATCTTGGGCGTGCCGCGCCGGATCAGCTCGTGGAAAGTCTCCTCCGATAGGCCCGTGCCGCCGTGGACCACTAGGGGAACGGGCGCGGCCTCCATGATCTCCGAGACGCGCTGGTAATTGATCTTGGGCTTGCCCTTGTAGAGCCCGTGCGCGGTGCCGATGGCGGGCGCGAAACTATCGATGCCGGTCTCACGAATGAACGCAACCGCCTTATCCAGGGCCACGACCGCCCCACCGTACTCGTCTCCGATGCCATCTTCGACACCCTTGACGGCTTCCAGTTCGCCTTCCACAGCCACACCGTGCTGGTGCGCGAACTGCACCACTTCCTTGGTCTGGGCCATGTTGTCTTCGTAGGTGAGCTTGGAGGCGTCAAACAGCACCGAGTTCCATCCGGCGGCGACGCATTCCTCGATCACTTTCCGGTCGGGGCAATGGTCCAGGTGCAGGGTAGCGGGGACGGGCACGCGGCCGGCCATCTCCTCGAACATGACCCGGATCAGTCTGGCGCCCATCACTTTGACCGTCTTGACGGAAACCTGCACGATGACGGGCGACTTGGTCTCGGCGGCGGCGTAGAGCACCGCGTCCATGGTGACCCAATCGACGATGTTGAACGCTCCGACGCCATAGCGGTTGTCGAAAGCGTGTTTCAGAATCTGCTGCATCGGAACTACAGGCATAATCGGTTTCCTTTCACTTAGGGCTGCGATTCTCCTCATTGGAGCCGAGGGCGCAACACCAACCACACTTGATTCTATTGCGATTCCGAGGCCGGTGGGGCGGGTGTTGGCGCGCTGGCCGGACCGTCACGTCAAGCCCGCCGGAACCGCGGAACTGGCGAGCCGCACATCTTTCCTGCCATGACGTTTTGCAGAATGCTCGCCACGTAATAGACTGAGACTAAGCTGCTGGGGAGATGACAATGAAGCCGTCAGAGCGACTCGATCCAATCCATCCTGGAGAGATCCTCCTGGAAGACTTCATGAAACCGTTGCAGATCAGCATCAACCAGTTGGCCCGGGATCTGGATGTCCCGCCCAACCGCATCAGCGCAATCGTGAATGGCACTCGTTCCATCACGGCCGATACGGCATTGAGGCTGGGAACCTACTTTCGCGTTTCGCCGGAAACCTGGCTTGGGCTGCAGATCGACTACGACCTTCGTCTCACGCGTCAGCGCGATGGGGATCGGATCACCCGTAGCATTCGCACGCGGCCGGCCGCCTGATCGGCTCACTCCAACATGCGGCCCAACATGGCCGCTCCCAGCAGCGAGGACTGGTCCTGATACTCGTACTCGAAATCGCCCGTCCAGCGCCGCTTTACTTCCATGTACCCTCGGATCCTGGCGCCGCCGCCGGTGGTGACCACGCGTCGGCCCAGTTGCACCATCCCGCCGACTTCGCGGAGGTGCTGGCCATGGTAGACGGCGTTGCCGCGAATAAGGCTCAGCAACAGCGCGTCGCGGTTGGTCTCGAGCGTCATGCCCTCGAAGCTGGCTTTCAGTTGCTCCAGCACGTAGCGGCACCCGCTGAGGTACGGCACATATACCGGCAGGTCAGCCTCCACCCGGTCGCGCTCCGGGTTATCGAAGAAAGACGCCAGCACCGAAGGGATGTACTCTTCGTAGAACTGGCCCTCCGTCATATCCGCGCAAAAAACCGAGTGGAACCATTCCAGGGCTTTGCCACCGGTGTTCAACACGAAGAACGTCACCCAGCGGCCGGGGACGACGTGGCAGCGCACATTGAAATTCGCCGAGCTGACCGGCTGGTCCACGCATACGCTGGTGATTTCGCACGTGCCGCAGATATTGTTGATGCCGCCCGGTTCGGTCAAACCGCCCGATAGCGCCGCCAGCACGGCGTCGTTACCGCCGCAGAGCACCGTGCAGCCGGCGGGCAGTCCCAATTCCTCGGCGACCCGCGGCAGAAGTTCGCCGGCCTGCTGGTGGGAGTGCATCAAAGGCGGCAGCTTGGTTTCTTCAATGCCGGCCATATCGAGCACGCGGCGGTTCCAGGTGAGGTCATTGGCGGCGGCGTTGTAAAGCCCGGTGATGGAGACCGTCGAGGGGTCGATCGCCCAGTTCCCCGTCATCCGCTTCACCATGTAGGTGTTGGTATGGCCGAACTTGGCCGCGGCGGCCCAGACGTCCGGCTGGTTTTCCCGAATCCACAGGATGGAACAGAGCGACGAACCGCCCGAAACCGGCAGGTTGCAGGTCTCTTTCAGAAAGTAATCTTCCCCCACCAACGCGCGAATGGCGCGGGCCTGCGAATGCGAACGCCCATCGAAGAACAGGATGGCCGGGCCGAGGGCGGCGCCGTCCGCCGCCATGGGTGTGAGGCCCGGGGTGGTGACCGAAAGCGCGATCACGCCTACCGATGGAAGGAAATCGCGAACCTCGGCGCAGCACTCGCGCAGGGCCTGCCACCATTTTTCCGGCTCGATATCGGCGCTGCCGCCGGCGT
This sequence comes from Bryobacterales bacterium, assembly GCA_003170915.1. Taxonomy (GTDB): domain Bacteria; phylum Acidobacteriota; class Terriglobia; order Bryobacterales; family Bryobacteraceae; genus Fen-178. The sequence continues at coordinate 12,147 of PMYB01000124.1, forward strand.
ACACATGAACGTCGTAAGAGCGGGAGGCTTCGGCCTTCTTCTCGAGCGCCGAACTGAAAATGCCCAACTTGAAGGAGGTTGTGCCGACGTCCATGCTGAGGATGTCGCCCTTCACGGAAGAATCCCCTCCTCGATCAGAACCTGGCGCATCGCTTCCACCTGCGCGGCAGTCGGCGGCAGCAGCGGCCGGCGCGGGATGCCTCCTTTGAATCCGCCCAGGTTCATGGCCGCCTTCACGCCCGAAGGGCCATAGGGTCCGGCGATCGTCTGATTAATGCGAGTGACGCGCGCCTGGAGCGGAACGCCCCGCGCCTCATCGCGCGCCTGGCCATGGCGGAACAGCTCCATTACGATGCTCGGAAACGAATTGGCCAGCGAGACCGTGCCGCCCACGGAGCCGTTCATCATGGCCGGAAACAGGAAGTTGGCCGAGCCGGCGAGCACATGAAAGGAATCGCTCTCGAATTTGAGGAACTGCTCGATGCCGCTCGCGGCGCTATCCTTCATTCCCGCGATTCCGGGGTGGCCGGCCAGCCGCCCGGCCAGCGCCGGAGATACCGTGACGCCGCAGAAGCCCGGCGCATTGTAAATGAGCAGCGGGATGGGCGAAGTGTCCGCCAGCGTCGAGAAGTAGCGGAACAGGACATCGTCGGTCATCTGCTTGCGAAAATAGCCTGGCGAGAGCACCAGCCCGAAATCCGCCCCCAGATCGGCAGCCTGCTTTAGAAACCGCTCGGTGTCGCGTTGGGCATCGTAAGTGGCGGCGGCCATAACCACCTGGCCCGCGCCCTTGTGCCGCACGATGGTCGCCAGCACGCGCAGTTTTTCTTCCTCCGTGAGGCTGCGGTTCTCCCCATTGGACCCGAGGGCGAGATACCCGAGCACGCCGCTTTGCGCATAGCGGCCGAGGTTGAATATGAGAGCGTCGTAGTCGACCGCCTCGTCATCGCCAAACGGCGTGGAGATGGGAACGAAGACGCCGGCCATCTTGTTCAGCAGTTCAAGCATGGAAGTTCACCCTTGATTCTATTGCGATTCCGAGGCTGGTGGGGCATGCTTTAGCTTGCCCAAACCACTTGGCGCTGCCGTTCCCCTCCGGCGCTACTTCTTGTCGTCGCCGGCCACGCTGCGGAAGGTGAGGGTTTCGATAGACCACATCGCCGGAACCGGCCGCGCACCAGCGCCGCGGGTCATGGAACTGGCGCTCGAAAGCAGATCGGTGAGCGGGTCGGATGCCCCGCGGGTTCCCGCTTCGGTGCGCACGCCCTCGAAGTTGAAGACTTCCGGATTGTCGATGGCGTTGTCGCTGGTAAGCAGGAAATAAGTGTCCACTCCGAAGGGCGAACCGATTGCGATATCGGCATCCGGCGAAACGCCCGAGAGCGGTATCAGCGGTTGGAAATCGGGTTTTTCGCCCACCTGGGCATAGGGCAGCCGGTTGCCTTCGTTGCCGCGGCCGGGCGGAGGAAAGACGCGCGTGCCATCGCCGAAGTGGTCAATTACGAATACGTAGACCCAGCGCGGCGCGAGCGAGTCGCGGGCGGCCAGGGCGTTGGCGTCCGCGCGGAGGTAGAGTTTATACTGCTCGCCCTCTTTGAAGTCGCCGGAATCCTTGACTTCACCGAGCTTGCCGCCCGCCACCTGGCGGAATGCCAGATGGTAAGGAAACGTCTCCTGCGCGGGCGGCGACTGCAAAGTGAGCCAGGCGCGGATGCGCGCCAGCAGCAGCGCCATCTTGGTGAGATCCGCGCCGGCCGCGCGGACGCCCTCGGGGCCTTCTCGCAGCTTCACCCAATCGCTGCGTATGGGGAGCGGCAAATATCCCGAGGCGCGCTTGATCTGTGCGGCGGCGTCCCGCACGCTGGTCTCGGTGGAATCGGGGAGCAGCCAGGCATACACCGGGCCGCCATCGGCGATCTTTCCCCAGAACCAATACTGCGCGCCGGCGGGGACGGTCGAGATCTCAACCGCCGAATGATCGGCGTCGCCCAACGGAATCGCCGGCAGCAGCCCGGTGATGGGAGGCAAGCGCACCAGCAGGCGCGCTTTGGGCGGCAGCAGGCGTTTGAGATCGGCGGCGGTCGCCTCGCCTGCCAGAACAGTTGCCCTGGTGGCGGGATTGGTCTCGAGTATCCACCCCGACCCGTTCCAACTGACGACGTGCGTGGGCGCGCCGGCAGTGGGGTCGTCCAGCCAGTCGATGTCGGCGTCGCCGCGCAGTTTTCCGAACTCGGCGGCGGCGCGCTCCACGGCAGCCGCGGGCGCCGGCTTGGGAATCGAAACGCGCAGGCCGGCTTTGGCGGGAACCACCCAACGCTCCAGCACCAGCACGTCTCCCGCCTTGACGCTGCCCTGCCCAACCACGCGCGCGATGGAACCGCTCAGGCCCTCGGAAGCAGCAATCTCGACGGTCACGGCAGGTTGGCTGACGGTCTTGAGGCGGCACTTAGGGAAGAGACCGATGGCGGCGCCGCCGCGCAGATGGATGTCGGCGCCTTTGACCGAATAGACCACCACGGTGAGACCGCCGCCGGCGCCCGGAGGCTGGCCCAATATGGTTTGCGAGAATCGCGACGGGCCGCCCATGGCGGGCTGTTGCATGGCGCCGTTCGCGCCCAGAGCAGCCATGGTGCGGGCGAAAATACGGTCCATCGGCTCGGAGGCGTACCGCAGCGACTGCGCCAATGCCCAGGTGAACGCGCCGTGCGGGCCGTCTTCGGTCTGGACTTCGCGGGCTTCCTGGTTGGGCTGGGCGGCGGCCAGTGTGAGCACGCCGAGCGTTTCGGGATCGATGGGCTGGTGGGTAGCGGGATCGCGGTCGGGAGGATCGTTAGCCACGGGCTCATCGAGCGTCACGCCGGGAGTGCCGGCGCGCGTGCCGCTGTTGGTGCGCGCTTTGCCGCCGGAGTTCCAGGCGCCGCGGGCGAGCGAGCCGCTGTGGCAGCTATCGGCGATCATGGTGACGATGACGCCCTTGCGCACGGCGTTGAAGAGGATGCGCGAGATTTCCTTATCGCGGATGTCGGGGACGTTGCGCCAGTTGTCGGCGGGCACTAGGGTCTGATCCTCCTGCTGCTGCTCGGTGCTGGCGCGGTTCTTGACGTGGTTGCCGTGGCCGGAATAGTAGAAGAGGCGCAGGTCGCCGGGCTGGGCGTCGTCGACCAGGTTCTTTTGCAGGGCCTGCAGGATGGCGTCGGCGGTGGCGTCCTGATCGGTGAGGACAACGAAATCCTGGAAGCCCAGGCTTTGAAGAACCGCCTTCATGAGGCGGACATCGTTGACGGCTCCATCCAAGTCGTCGAATCGCCAGTATTTGGCGTCGCCCTCGACGGCTGGGCGCTTGACTGTGGGCGGCTTCAAATCACGCAGTAGCTGGGCCTGGGTGGTGGCGTCGGGATTGTAATTATCGATGCCCACCAGGATGGCGCGGCGCGACTCTCCATCGAGAGTTGAACCGAGGGCCGCAAGGGCAAGTACCAGAAACGCGGCGCGCCCCAGATCCGTATAGAGAGAAAGGGACACCAATGGTATGATATCCCATACGTCGGGAGGACGTAAGTGATGAAGACGAATCGCAGGGGATTCCTTTTTGGAACTCCGTTGGCCGCTTTCGCACTGGCGCAGTTCGACGAAGAGGCCTTTTCGCAGACTTCCAATGCCGGCGCGCCGCCGGATGTGGTGGATTTCTGGGTCAGAGACATGGGGGTTCCAGCCCACATGATACTCGGCGGAGAAACCACCAGGGGGCGCCAACCGGCCGGACCGCAAACCTCCAACCTGGCGCGCGAGCCGCTATTCCTGCTCTACGATCCGGATGAGGGCTCGTTGATGCCCGCGGACCAGATACCGAGCGCGAAGATGCACCCGTTCACCGACGCCAAGATGGATTTTCAATTGGTGCGGATGCGGCTCAACCCGGCGGACCACAAGCAGTTCGAGAACTTCACCTCCGGCGGGATCTATCTGGACTTCCAGCAGGGGCAACCGCAATCGTTTTTCGGCGAAATGATCTCGCTGGCGACCACCAGTTTCAGCGCTATCTTTCCGGGGGCGAAGAGCGCGGCGAGCGGATCGAAAAGCGGCGCCAAGAGCAGTTCGGGCAGTGCAGCTTCGAAAAGCCCAGCGGCCACTCCGGCAGCGGCCGCGGCGGCGCCGGCAGCCACCATACCGTTGCAGGCGGCCAAGCAGTCGCAGTCGCTCACACTGCCGGGCGGGCTGGGGAAGACCTCGTTCGCCTGTTTCGCCAAGGACCCGCGAAAAACCCTGTTTGGTTCTTTTGTGGATGTCATGTCGAAGGTCGTCAATTCACCGTTGGTTTCCTACCTGCCGCTGATGTCCTTCCCGGTGGTGGGGAGCGTGGGATTGGCAGGCATCAAAGGCCTGGTGGGAAGTCTGCAAGGGCAGGGCGGCCAGCAGCAGTGGATCCTGCAGAGCCCGCCGATGGACGTGACGGCCACCGTGGATGGCTCCAAGGCTTCTCCGGAGGCGTTGCGGCTGCGCAGCGGAAGCTACATCGTGATTCCCAAAGAACACGCGTCTGCGATCAAGGACCAACTTGGCAAGCTGAAAATCCTGGACGGCTTTCTGGTGCCCAAAGAAGCGACGTCCTTGGACGTGTTCGACGCGGCTCCGCAAACCGCGCAGATGGTGAGCTACATTTCTCTGCAGGTGGCGGTTACCAACACGAAATCCGGCACCAAGACGGCTTAGCGATACGCTGGAGGGCCCGCTGGACCCAGCCACCCGATTGCGTCCTGCGGCGCAATCCCCAGCACGACGGGGCTGTCTTCGTCGCTCGAGCCGAAGACCGGATGCTGTTTCCATCCGTTAGCCTCGGCTTCCCTGGCCACCTGCGCCGCCACCCATTGATAGATCTTGTCGAGCGGCGCATCCTTCTGCTGTCTGAGGCCTTCGAGCAGATAGTAAGTGAAGAGGCCGTGAGAATACTTCGCTAACTCGTAAGAACTTTCCTCCGTGCGGCTGGCCGCCAGAATCACGCGGCCGGTGCCTTCCTTGATGTGATCCAGCGTCTGCGAAGATATCGACTGCGGAATCGTCACGGTTTGCGCGAGGGCGCCCTGGCTGTGGCAGGTGTCCAGGATCACGGCTACTTTCAGCGCTTTGATCCGGGTGCGGACCACGGTGGTGATCTCGACCATGGGAATGGCGGTGGAATACAGGCCGTCGAGGGAATCGACGTCGGTGTCGTAGGCCACAACGTAGCTGGCGCCGGCCGCGTCCTGCTCCCGCGCCGTGCCGTGAGTGGCGATGTAGATCACCGCCAGGTCGTCTTCGGTGGAGTTGCGCACCAGCCAGTTCAGGCCGGCGCGGATGTTCACCGCGGTAGCTTCCGAATCGGCAATCAGGCGCACGTGGTCGGCGCGGAACCGGCCGTAAGTAGGATCGCGCAGTAAGTCGGCGACCGATTGGGCATCGTTGCGCGTGTATTTGAGATTAAGGCGCGGGTTATGGAATTGGCCGACGCCCGCAACCAGCGCCCATTTGTGCGAAACAGCCGGCTGGTGGATGTCGCGGGTAGTGCGCGCAGTGGCGCCGGATGCCGGGTTGTCGTGCGCCACAACTGCGACGCCGCGCGCCGGAGTGGACAGCGTGAAGGGGTCTTCGGCGCTCTTGAGGGCCGGGGAGTTGCGTTCCCGCGCCTTGCCCAACGAGTATTGCGGATTGCCCTGGCCGAGTTTGCGCTCAAACAGCGAGCGGTAATACCAGGCATCGCCATTTTCGTCGCAGGCCTCTTCCGCCTGCTTCAATAACAGCAGGCCGTTCGACAGATCGTCTCTGGCGGGCGAGGCGGAGACCAGTTCCAGCGCCCGCACCACCAAGTCCTTGGACACCGCGCAACCCTGCTGCGCATGGCCCGCGGCCGCCAGCGCCAACAGGGCCCCCCACAATCTCACTTGTTCTTACCCTTCTTGGGCGGTGTCTTGGCGGCGGGAGGCTCCGCTGGGACTGACAGTTGCTTGTAGTGTTCCAGCGCGATTTCGATGCGGTTCACCGGCTCAATGAAGTACCTCTCCTGGGGATTGGCCTCGCCCGCCTTGCGGTATTCGATCACGGCCTGCTCGAAATAACGTCTGGCGCTGGCCGGGCTCTCCGCTTTGTAACCCAGCGCTTCGTCTCCTACCCCGATGTTATATAGTCGGTAGGCATCGTCGTCCAGGCGAGCGAGCGGCGGCATGGTTTCCAATTCCTCGACGAATTTGGTCCATTGGCCGGCGTCGGCGTTCCGGTTGTTTTGATCGAGCGCGCCGCGCGCCAGCATCACTTCCACCCGTTCACTCGTATTCACCAGGCGTGCCGCTACCCGCTGCGCCGTGCGGTCGACCAGAATCTCGACGACGTCCTCCATGGTGTGCGGTTCGTCTTCGCTCTCTTCATTCCTGCGTCTGGCGCCCGGACGCGGAATCTTGCTGAGGATCTTCTTGGTTTCGGTAATCGCACTGCTCACCTGGTCGAATTCGTGGTCGTACTTGACGTCGATCGGCTCGGCATCCACGAACCTGCCCGCGCGCGTCCTGGCCTGATACGTCACCATCAAGCGCCCGTTCACCTTTACGCCGGAGGGCTGCTGCTGTCCCTTGCTCTTCCCGGAAAGCAGCGTGTTGTATTTCGGCGTGGCCACCGCATTGCAGATCAGCACCTTGAGGACAACCAGCGTATCGGGCCTGTCGGGATTGAGTTCCAGTTGGCTGTTGAAGCGGATGAGGTTGGTTTCGATCATGGACTGCAATTTGTCGGCAGCCAACTTCGAGCAGGGGTCCTGCGGCTTCTCGGCCGAGACTTTGACGTCGAATGCATTGCCGGGCAGTTTGACCGCGGCGGGCAGCTTCCGTTCCAGAACGATGGTTTTCTTCAGCTTTCCGAAACCTTGGCCGGGCAGCCAAGCCGGGCACAAGACCATCAAGCCGATGAGGAGCAACTTGCGCATTTCCTGGGGCCTCGATACTGAGAAAATCATAGCATGCTGGAACTTTTGGCTACCTCCGGGCCTGCGCCAAGGCCTGGATGGCTGCGGATTTCCATTTTGGGTCCCGGTTTCCAGTCAGTCTGTCACGGGCCGGCAACTTTTGATCCTTTCGAAGTGCAGTTTTTCCCCTTGGGAGCCGTCTTTGGCTCCGCCAAGCTCCAATTTCGCCCTGCCCGGAAAACTCAAAACCGGGAAGTCCCGTATTTTCAATGCATTGCTGCTATGATGAGAACTATGTCGCGCATGCTCGACGAAATCCGGCAGCAGCCGGAAGCGCTGGCTCGCACCCTCTCTTCCGGATTGCGTCGCGTCGAACGCCTCCGCCGCCTGCTTGAAAAGCGGCGTCCTCGCCTCGTGGTCCTGGTGGCGCGCGGCACCAGCGATAACGCCGCCCTCTTCGGCCGCTACCTGCTCGAAATCACCACGGGCATACCGGTCTCGCTGGCGGCGCCGTCGATTGTCACGCTTTACCGGACCCGCATGGATTACCGCGACGCGCTGGTCGTTGCCCTCTCGCAATCCGGCGAATCCACCGACACCAATCTCGTTTTGGAGCGCGCCCGCCAGCAGGGAGCCCTCACGCTCGGCATCACCAACGAATCCACCAGCGCGCTGGCGCGCATCGCCGAGCACGTCCTGCTCGTGAACGCGCGCCGCGAAAAGAGCGTCGCCGCCACCAAAACCTACACCGGCCAAATGCTCACCATGTACCTGCTGGCTTACGCACTCGGCGGCCGTGTGCGCATCGCCGACCTCGAGCGCGTCCCCGGCGCGGTGGAGGAGGCCCTCGCGCTTGAAGGGGAGATCGACGCGCTCAGCAGCCGCTACCGCTACATGCGCCACGCCGTGGTGGTCGGGCGCGGCCTCAATTATTCCAACGCGTTCGAATTCGCCCTCAAGTTGATGGAGACGAGCTACGTGGTGGCGGAGCGTTTCTCTTCGGCCGATTTTCTCCACGGCCCCATCGCGCTGGTCGAACCCAGTTTTCCCGTCTTCGCTTTCGCCCCGCCGGACAGGACCTGGCCCTCCATCGGAGAGACCATTACCAAATTGAAAAGCCTCCGCGCCGAAATCATCGCCCTCACCGACCCTGGCAATCGCGAAGTTGCCGGCTGCGCCACCAAGATCATCCGCCTGCCCAAGCGCGTGGCGGAGTTGCTCACCCCGATCCCGTACGCTGTGCCGGCGCAGATCTTTGCCGCCTGTCTCGCGGCCCAGAAAGGGCTCGACCCCGACCACCCCCGCACCCTCAGTAAAGTGACTTTGACTTTATAGCCGCCGCGCCATCGTTCGAACTGCCCAACCTGAAACTCGGGCCGGGCGAATTCCTCACCGGGAAACCGACCGAGGTCGCGGTGGGATTCATTCAACGCAACCAGGCGAGTCCATTGTGGCCGGATGGCGGAAGAAATCGCAAACGCGAGGATTCAATAGGTTTATGTTGAAAATGTTGGAGGCGCGGGTCGGGATCGAACCGACGAATAAAGGTTTTGCAGACCTTGGCCTGAAGACCTAGCCCCCTTGTCTTTTCAGTGACTTAGCACCAATCGCCTCCGATTCGGGCCAAATTTGGGTCAACTGGAGCATCTGAAACCGTCCGGTTGACGTAGGCTCCAGTCGCAAAAAACGAACGGCCCGCCGATGTTGACGCATCGCGCGGGCCGGAACTTTGTAGGGGTGCACGTATGGACAGTTCTACAGCGGACGGGTGTAACCGTCAGAAGGTTAAGCAAACCTGTTTGGCTGACATCCTCTCTCGCGTCCGAATCTCCGAGGTGTACCGTACGCTTACGGATGCGGCGTTGCGCCGCGGCGGAGGGCTGGCGGCATGAGCGGGGGCGATAAGACCGGCAAGCCGCGCGGGAAGTTCGTCCCTCCGGGGTACGAATCCCGTCTCAGCGCGTTCATGGACGTGGTGCGCTTCGGGCCGACGGCTCTTCCTGGGGCCACGTTCTTGGCTCTCCTGTTTCACGTTGAGCGGTGCCCGGATGCTCTCTACCGCCTGACCCGGCCCCCAGCCCTCAATCCTGCCTGTAGCCAGTCCTCAAGCACACCGGAACCTACGCGGACGCGTGCTGCAAGGAGTTCGGGGGATGCGTGGAGTAGTCGCGACCCCGCGGGCGCGTGAAAGACGAGAGGGCGGCCGCTCAGCGGCTGCCCTTGATATTGCAGCCGCTCGTTTACGATAGAAATGTAGTACTTGTCGGATGTAACGTCGTGAGACGTGACGGACCCTGATGCGGGATTTTTCTCCGCGATCTTCCACGGCACCCTCCCTCGTTTCCCATCCGGGATCACCTCCGATAATCGAGCAAGTATTCGAGCCTGCTGAACCTCAACGCCAGGAATGGAGCAGCGCCGGCCAACACGCTGCTGAAGTAGGTGATCGAGGCGCGACATGGCTCGTAGGTCGGATGGTTCGCCAATGCAACAGTTGCATGAAAAACCGCAGTTCGAATTAACAGATAAGCCCTTTAGATCCGTTACTGCGCCGGGCGCAACGCAACAGAATAGTCAGACTGTTGCGTTGCATAGGCTCCCTCCTGGGCCGACATTTTTGGGGAAGGGATCATCGTCAGATTCCCGGAATGGTCCGAGCGGTGAGGAACGACGTAGGCGCTGTGGCCGTCGTGTCCCTGGGTGAGGCCCGGCTCGTCGGCGCACGCTCAGGCTTGCACGCCGTACCGCCGGCACGGCACATGCGCTAGGCCGGCGCTCGCGGGCGGCGCAGGCGCGAAGGCGCGCCAGTCGAGCCCGCTTCGCACGGGCACGGGAGCCTGGCGGACCCTCCCTGATCGCTTGACCCTGGGCGAATCGGGCGAGCGCGCAGCGGCGGGCGACGGAATCGACTGCCGCGCCGGCTACGCAGCCGAGGGCCGCAGCCAGCTATTCCCAGCCGCGGGCTCTGGTGCCGAGAGCGCGTTTGACGTGGGCGAGGTGCGGCGGGCCGGCTGCTCCGTCGATTTGAGATGCGCGCGTGCCGTGCCTCAATCCTGTAGACGCCGGCCAGCCCAGGCTGCATACGCGGGCGGCAGGCCCAGGCCGGCACTGGCCCGCTATCAGCGCCACGTATCGCGTAGCTGTTCTGCCATCTCATCCCGCCGGGCATTGGTGATATGGCCATAGATCATGGTGTTCTGGATGTTCGCATGTCCGATCCAGTCCTGCACCTGCTCGACGTGGAATCCCTTGGAAAGCAAATGCGTCGCGCAGGTGTGCTTGAGCACGTGGAAGTGGCAGAGTTTCGCCGGGATGGCGGCGAAGGCTCCGTATTTCTTCATGAGTATGTCGAGCATTCTGCGCCGAATCGGGCTGCGGCGATTGCTCAGGAAGATCGCCCCGGGCACGGCACCGCGGATCTTCAGCCAAGCGCGTAGCGCCTTACTCTCTTCGCGGCAGAGGTGGTGCTCACCTGAATTGGATCCCTTCAGCCGGTGGACGAAGATGCGCTCCGTGCGCGCGTTGCAGTCGCGCAACTCCAGCCGGCCGACCTCGGAGGCGCGCAACCCGGCGTGATATGCAAGGCGGAAGATCGCGCGATCGCGCGGCGAGTCGATGACCTTGAAGAGGCGCTCGATTTCCTCGAACTGGAGGAATAGCGGCTCGTCCGCAGTTCGGCGCCGGCGCTTCGGTGGACCGGATCGAGGCGGCTGAGAACTGGCCTTGGGAACGACCTGGAGGGCGGCGGTTTTGGGGGCGATATTGCTCATTATAGTTATTCTGTCTGATATGACGTTCAAACCACCCCTGTAAGTTGCTGATTCCACATAAAGAGGCGCGCAGGGTTTTCCACTGTAATGTCCAATACTGCGGCTAAATCGTTGATTTTTCAGGATCGACGCCGCACTCGGTGAACGCGATATCGACGATTCGGGCGAAAGAGGCGCTGCCGGCACCGCGGCGCAAAACTGCATGTTTCTGCGTGCTTTTTTGGGAAACCTCGAAAAAAATCTGCTGCTTTCAGCATGGGTCGCGCTCACGCGAGGGGCGGGGCGCCGGGGCCAGTGCAATCGTGGTAGTTGATACGCACCAGACCTCTCCCCACAGCGGCGCGGGGTCGCCTCAGAATGACGGCGCCCACTGCTCTTTTGCAGAGTGGACAGGGGCCGCGGACGAAACGAGGCGTCTCTCCACCCATTGTCATCGGAGCGCTGTCGCTGGGCAGATCATGTCCTCACGCGAGCAGCGGCCTCCCCTTATCCTTCCGGGTCTTGCGCGTCTCACGCGCGTGGACGACGCGCACCGGCTCATCGTAGTGATTGTGGCATCACTGGCACAGTGCCGCCAGGTTCTCGTCGCGGTCGTCGCCGGGCGTGTGGTTGAGATGCGCGACGGCGAGGACGATGAGGACTGTGCGCATGGGCAGCCCCGAGGGCAGACAACCCAATCGGGCCAGGAGCGAGTGCCAGGTGGCCACTCGCGCTTCCGGCCCGGCTTGTCGGCGCGCTCGGACTCGTGTGCCCGCGCGCGGGATAACCTGTTGCCGCGCCGGTTCCGCGCCAGCGCCCCTTTCGAAGACGTGGCAGCGCGCGCAGGCGCCGCATGGTGTCGGGCCGGCGAGAACGCGCGGGCGGCCGCGAAGAGCACGAGCACGCTCAAAGACACGAAAGCGAAGGGCTTCACGCCTTGTAGCGTGCGTCGCCCCTTCTTAAAATCAGGCATCGTTCCGCGTCGACCCGACGCGGAGCTGCTATGCCGGTTTCAACAGACCGGCATGCCAGAGCCTGTTAGTACAGCAGGAACAAGAAAAACTCGCTACTCACGATGATGATGATGGGCTCGCCAGGCATGCCCTATTGATCGGCGAGATTGCCGGGCGACTTTAGCAGGATTCCCCACGTTGCGAATGACCTTCGAGGGCGGTGCGGCGCTTCGTCCTGTGCGTTTCTTCGCAGGGTCTTGACGCTCGCCAAAAGTACCGGGAACCCCCGTCTGATACGTGGCACCCTCAGGGTGATGAAGCCCTCGCCCGCGAACAACTCGGATCCCGTAAGGAACCCACCGTCCACTTCGCCCGTGACGTGCTTGGCGAACCCGAGCGGGCCTTCATTGGCGGCGACGCCTGGGCGCGGCATCGGTTCCGTGCCAGCGCCACTTTCGAAGCCACACTGGCGCGCGCAGCCACTGCACTTGCGCCGGGCGGGTGAGCAGCGAACGCGGACGCCGAAGAGCACGAGCGGCGCCGACGAAGTCCCGTGCACGTGCACGGGAGTCTGGCGGACACGGCGTGGCCGCAGGTTCGCTCCCGCGCCGGCCGGCGGCTGCGTGTTCGGAGCGTAGCCGCGCGACGGGGAAATCGAGCGCGGAGAAGAAGACGCGGCGCGGCATTCTCGATTCCGCCCGCGCAGCCCCGCACGGTGCCAAGCCGGCGCGCGAGGCTCGATTCGAAACGCCGCTTTACGGGCGGCGCAGTCTTCGTTCGCAGCGACGCTGGAGCGCCGCGCCGGTTCCGCACCGACGCCACTCTCGAAGCCGCGGCGGCGCGCAGCCACCGCCCTGGCGTCGGGTCGGTGAGACGCATAGACACACCCAACGCGCCCGTGCAGAAAACTGAATGTTGCTGAAATCCCCTTTCAGTCCTAATCTGGCTCCTTGACGCCAGCATCGCGGCGCTGTATCGTCAGGGCCAACCAAAGCCTTCTCATTGGTTACGTGAACAGGTGCTGCGGAAGAGTTGGGATGGCTATGTCCAATCCGTTTTGCAGGAAGGCGTCCCCGGAAGCGGTTCTGTGCGTAGGGCTCGGTGTCGCCCATTGGCATCACCGCAAAGGGAAGCCAGTCTGGACGCCGGGCGAAGTCCTGTCAAGTCATTTAATGATG
>PMYB01000201.1:0-6587 GCA_003170915.1 Bryobacterales bacterium
TATCTTGCCGGGAGCGCCACCGATCACATAGGGTGGACGACCGGACCCGGTATCAGTACGGCCGGCACGTCGCAGGGCCTCGCGGTGGACAGCGCGGGTAGCGTGTATGTGGCGGGCGACACTTACTCGATCGACTTCCCGACGAAGAACCCTTATGAAAGCGCGCCTCCGGCAAAGCAGTTTGGCGGCAGCAACGTCCCTCCCGGGCAATGGCCTTCGGCTTTTGTNNGCCTACGTGACCGGTCAGACAAACTCGACCAGTTTCCCGGTAACCAATGGAGCGTACCAGACGGTCTGCGACCCGGCTCCCAACAATACGGGGCCGTCCGCCGGGGCGGCAAGCTGCAATTCCGCCAACGTTTCCGCATTTGTGACCAAGCTGAATCCCGCCGGAACCGACATTGTCTACTCCACATTTCTGGGCGGATACGCGTACGCGTACGCAACTGCCATTGCCGTGGATAGCGCCGGCCGCGCCTACATTGCCGGCAACGAGCAGGAGTATTGCTCCACGCAATATACTGCGTACCAAGGCTGCTTTCCCACCACCAGCGGAGCGGTGATCGGTGGCAATGCAACGGGCGGAGGCTCGCCCCAATACGCCTTCGTTGCGGCCTTCGACCCCACCGGCTCCAAGCTGCTCTATTCCACTATGTTCGGCGACTTGAATGGATTTAAGTGCAGCAGCGGTTGCGGCGGCACCTATGCCACCGGCATCGCCGTGGATGCCAATGGCTATTTCTACCTGGTCGGCGAAACCCAAGCCGGCAAGCTGCCCACCACCGTCGGCGTCATTCAGCCTACCGGCGGTCCTCTGGACGTCAATGGAGGCCAGCAGCAGGCTTGGCGCGGCTTCGTCGCGAAGTTCAATCCGGTCACTTCCGCCGGGGGGGTATTGCTGGCCTACGCCACCTACCTTGGCGGGCACACTTCAAACTTAGGCGACTACATCAGCGGCATCGCCATCGATAGCGCCAGCAATGCCTATGTCGTGGGTTATACCAATTCCAAGGATTTTCCGGTGACGAGCGGCGCTTATGGGTCCATCTGCGGCGTGAACGGGACCTGCGCGGCAGCCCACGTGACCAAGCTGAATCCTCTCGGCACCGCCATCCTCTGGTCCACCTATGTGGGAGGTGGCAAGTCCGACGGAAGCGACGCACTATTCTTCACGGGCCCCATCCAGTTGGATGGGAGGGGGAACGTCTATATCATGGGACAAGCCGGTCCGGGTTTCCCGTTGGTGAATCCTGTTGAGCCGGCCGTGGCCGGCGGCTCCATGGAGTTGGCCATCGCCGAACTTGACCCCGCGGGCGCTAACCTGCTGTTCTTCACGCGCATCGGATCCGGCGGGCAACAGACCTCGGGGCCGGCAGGCCTGGCAGTCGACTCCTCCGGCAATATCTACCTCGCCGGCAATACCATCGGTCCGGGCCTGATCACCTCTCCCAGCGCATTCCAGACCACCGCCAGCAGCAGCACTTGCTGCTACCACGGTTTTGTCGCCAAGATCGCATCAACTCCCCCGCAAATCTCGGCGGTTGTCGACGCCGCGGGCTCCCAATCGGGCATTTCCCCCGGTGCCTGGATTTCCATCTACGGCACCAACCTGGCATATACCACGCGCCTGTGGCGGGACAGCGAAATTCTCGGCGGCAAGCTGCCCACGCTGTTGGATGGAGTCACTGTGAGCATCGACGGCAGACTGGCGGCGGTGAACTACATCAGCCCAGTCCAACTCAACGTGCAAGTGCCGGATGACACCGCCACCGGACCTGTCCCGGTGACCGTGACCACTCCACAAGGAACGGCCACGGCCACCGTCACGATGCAGGCTGCCTCCCCCGGCCTGTTCATGTACCCCGCCGCGAACCGGAGATACGTGGCCGCGCAGCACGCGGACTATTCCATCCTGGGGCCAGCCGGCTTGTATCCGGGAGCATCCAGCCCGGCGAAACCCGGTGAAGTGATCGTCCTGTACGCCACCGGGTTCGGGCCAACGTCGCCGCAGATTCCCTCCGGGCAGGTTGTCACCAGTGCGGCGCCGGTCGTGAACCTCTCCGCCATCAGTGCGACGATTGGGGGCCAGCCGGCACAGGTTCAGTGGGCCGGAATCACCATGGCCGGCGTGTGGCAACTGAATGTCCAGGTCCCGGCCAGTGCCGCCTCTGGCGACGCGGCGATTGTGGCGCAGATCGGCGGCAAGAGTACCCAGGGCGGCGCGTTTATAGCGATTCAGGGACTATAACGCCAACCAGGGCGGAACCCCCACCAACGGAATCTCGCACAGCCGGGACACCTTCCCCAGCCGTCCCGCCACGTGTCCCACGCCCAGTGCGCAATGGTGCGTGGGCCCTTCCGCGCACCAGGCGTTCACGAATTCATCGGGCGCCAGCGAAAACCGTAACCGCGAATTCGTGTTCCCCACGCGCAGAATCGGCCCCGGCAGCGACTCCCCTTCCGCCGCCAGCAGTTTGAGCCGGCCCTCGGCCGTTTGCGTCACCCCCAGAATCGTCACCGGCCCCACCTTCACTTTAAATTCCACCGACACGCCAAAGCCGCGCTTGCCGTGATAGAGGCCCAATCCTCTCAGCACCGGCCTCTCGTCGCTGATGGCAATGTGGCCCGGCCCGTCGTGGCCCATCAGCAGGAACCCCTCGTCGAAATCCATGGCGCAGAATTCCGTGAACGATCCCCCCGCATCCAGCCGGTCGAGCAGAAACATCGCCAGGCAGGTCTTCAGATCGCCCTCGCCGCTCGCCGGAACGCCGCGCGCCGTCAGCAGCGAGTTGCCCAGGATGAGGCCGGCGCCGAGCCGCTCGTATGCGTTCCCGTCGAGCCCGCGGTAGTAATAGGAGAGCCCCTGCAAGTCGAAATCCGCCACCAACCGGTCCAGCGCCACCGAGACCTGCGCGGCCCACGCCAGGTCGTCGCCCGCCACCGAATCGAGCACTTCGAAAACGGCGCGGGCTTCTCCCAGCCGCGCCATCACCGGCGCCTCGCCCGGCTCCGGCAATCGCTTCTCCAGGTCGCACATCTCCAGCACTTCGACATGCGCGCCGGTCTGGGCCTGCACCATGGTGAAGTCCGAATACATGTCCAACATGCCGGGGTAGGTATGGCCGAGGAACCCAATGCGCGCCTGGCGCAGCGCGGCAACGGCGCGCGCGGCGTCCAGCCACTCCGCGATCTCCCGCCACGGCTTGTCTCCCGCGAGCGTTCCCGAGACCACCTGGAACGAAATGCGCGCCCGCGCAAAGGCGTTCGAAATCTCCGGGACGCAGCACACCGAACAGTTTGCCAGCCACTCGCCGGTGTCGGTATTGGCGTAATCCAACGCGCTCGACGGTTGCAGGTTGAGCACCAGCACGCGCTTGCCGCAGTGCTGCACGACTGGCAACACCTGGCTCGAAGTCGCGTACGTGCCCACGTAGCAGACCAGCAGGTCCGCCCCGCTTCTTGCCAGCAGTTCCCCCGCGGCGTGGCCCGCCGGCGCCGTATCCACCAGCCCCGCCGAAACCACGTCCGCTCCCAGCGCTTCCAGCCGATGCTCCACCCCTTCCTGGTAAGCCGCCAGGCGCTCTTTCAATCCCGAAAACTGCGGCCAGTAGGCCGCCAGGCCGATGCCGAACACTCCCACTCGCGGGCGAATGTCCGGACGCAACGAAGATAACGGAAACATGAACTACATTTACCAAAACCGGCCGGGCCATGTATCATAATTCAATGCGTTTATTACTCACATTGCTATTAATGGTCCCTCTCTGCGCTCAAGAGCCTCCGGCCGCCCCCAAACAGGCCAGGACGCCCCAGGCGCCCAAGAATTTGAAAGTGTTAAAGGTCCCGCCCGCGGATATCCGGGCCACCATGCAGTCCTTCCGGCTCGCGCTCGGCGTGCAGTGCGACTTCTGCCACGTGAAAGGCGATTTTGCCAGTGACGACAACCCGAAAAAAGACATCGCCCGCAAGATGATCGTCCTGGCGCAAGACGTCAACGCGAAGTTCCCCGATGGCAAGGAGCACGTCACCTGCTACACCTGCCATCGCGGAGACCACGAACCGAAGACCGCCCCGCCGCCAGCCGCGCCGGCCGCGCCGACCCCGTAGCGCCGGTGGTTTTGCCGCCATGCTAATATAGGCGCCAATCATGTACCCACGAATCATCGCCGTTCTGTTCGTCTCCACCGCGTTCATCGCCGCCGCGCAGATGACCGACTACAAAGGGTATAAGGATCCCGCCCTGTTCACGCGCATGCCGCACTACTTCCTTTCCACCGAAGACTCCCTGGTCGACAAGCCGTTCGAAGCATTTGAATTCACCGTCAAGAACGGATCTCAGAGCGTCGAGGGACACCACCTGCATTACACCTATGTTTTCGACGACTCCGCCGGCACTAGCCCCGGTTTCCTGCAGATCGTCCGGAATTATGAGGCGGCTGCCAGGAAGATCGGGGGCGAGATCCTGTCCGACGACGTCCGGCGGACCACCATTCGCATCGCGAAGAATGGCCAGGAGACGTGGGTGGCCCTCGAGGCCTTCAACGAGGGAAGACAGTACGAACTGAACATCATTGAACGCCAGCTCATGAAGCAGGACGTGGTGGCCGACGCGGCTGCCCTGCGGGCCGGGTTGACGGAAAGTGGCCACGTTGAAGTGCCGGGGATTCTGTTCGATTTCGGGAAGTCCGAGATCAAACCGGAATCGGAGCCGGCTTTAGCCCAGGTCGCCAAGCTGCTGCAGGCCAACCCGGCGCTGAAGGCGTGGGTGGTCGGTCACACGGATAACGTGGGCCTGCCGGAGACCAACCTGACGCTCTCGTCGGCGCGAGCCGCCGCGGTGGTCAAGGCACTTACCCAGCTCGGCATCGATGCTAAGCGCCTCGGGCCTCATGGAGCCGGACCCTTCGCGCCCGTGGCCTCCAACGCCACCGATGCAGGCCGCGCGCGCAACCGCCGCGTGGAGTTAGTCGCTCAGCCGTAGTCGCCTGGCCCCCGGCCTCCGACCCCCGGCCCCTGGTATCCTGGTTCATCGGGAGGGCCCCCATGCATCGTCTGGTTTGCTGTCTGTCGCCATCGCCGCCACTGCCGCCACGCCCCTGTTCCAGGCGTCTTTCGAGACGCCAAATCCAACCTGGACTGTCGTGCGCGGCTCGGCCACGCCGGACGCCTCGGTGCTCCATGAGGGCCGGAAGTCGCTTCGTGTCGAGCCGGGCGGGCCGTCGCCCGACGCCTGCGTTCGCTTCGCCCCCGTCGCGCTGACCATCGGCAAGCGCTATGAGCTGAGCGGATGGGCCCGCACCGAAGCCCTCGCGGTGCGCGATCTGGGGCGCTCCCCCATCTCTTCCGGCGCCGCCCTCGCCATGGCCTCCATGCCCTTCGACGTGCATTCGGAATCCCTCGGCGGCACCCAGCCGTGGCGCCGCCTTACCCTCAGTTTCGTCGCCACCCGCACCCAGGACCAGATCCTGCTGACCGTCGCCAACGGCGGCGCATTCCAGGGCAAGGCCTGGTTCGAAGGCGTCAGCCTCGATGAAGCCTCCTTCGCCGGCGAGTGGCCCGTGCCCGACGCAGTCCGCACATTCGGCCCGGCCTACCGCTATCCCGCCGCCGGCTGGATCTACCTCCACATCGAGGGCCAGCCCTACGAGCGCGGTTACCAGCACGGCTTTCTCATGGCGCGCGAAATTCCCGAGTACTTCGAGCGCTGCGCCTCCGACCTCGGTTCCAAACCCGACGCCCCCGGATGGGGCCAGCTTCGCACCGTCGCCAACGCGCTCTTCCTCCGC
This sequence comes from Bryobacterales bacterium, assembly GCA_003170915.1. Classification (GTDB taxonomy): domain Bacteria; phylum Acidobacteriota; class Terriglobia; order Bryobacterales; family Bryobacteraceae; genus Fen-178. The sequence continues at coordinate 5,787 of PMYB01000201.1, forward strand.
GGCTTCGATCGCGAAATCCTCGAGGAGATGCGCGGCATCGCCGATGGCGCCACCGCCGCCGGCGCACGCTGGCTCGCGCGGCCCATCGACCTGGTGGACGTGGTGGTGGCCAACGTCACCGTCGAACTGGGTGAACTCCGCGCCGCCATGTCCGCCACCCCCACCGGATTGGAAGGCCTTCACTTCGACCCGCCCGCCTACTTCGAAAAGAAGCGCGACTCCGTTATGGACCGTTGCAGCGCCTTTGCCGCCACCGGCCCCGCCACCCGCGACGGCAAAATGGTAGTCGGCCATATCACGTGGTGGCCTTTGACTCTGGCCGAGCAGACCAACGTCATGCTCGATATCCAGCCCGCCTCCGGCCATCGCGTGTTGATGCAAAGCTATCCCGGCGGCATCGAGAGCGGCACCGATTGGTACCAGAACGATGCCGGAGTGGTCCTCACCGAAACCACCATTCGCCAGACGCCCTTCAACGCCCAGGGCACTCCCGTGGCCTTTCGCGCGCGCATGGCAATCCAGTACGGCGGCAACATCGATGAAGTCGTCGAGCGCCTGGGAACCCGCAACAATGGCCTCTACACCAACGAGTGGCTGCTGGGCGACGCCCAAAACAACGAGGTGGCAATGTACGAGCTGGGCACCAACCACACCAGGCTGTGGCGCAGTTCGAAGAACGAATGGTTCGGCGATACCCCCGGCTTCTACTGGGGCGACAACAATGCCAAGGATCTCGCCATTCGCCTCGAGACCCAGCCCGATCCGCGCGGCACGCCCGAGTACGTCCCCTACGTGCCGGGC
>PMYB01000201.1:6619-16011 GCA_003170915.1 Bryobacterales bacterium
GAGTGGCGGCCCGATCCGGGCGGCTATTCCAAGAACGATGGGCTGTACCCCTCCGGCTATTACCTGTTCCGCGGCGAACTGTCCGCAAAGCACAGCGAGCCGGCGCGCATTGTCGCCCAGCCCGCCGCGCAGACATCTTACAAAGACCGCCTGTGGAAGGGGTGGGTTCTGCCGGCTTCCGACGCCGATACCTGGTTGGCGGCGGGTTCGGCCGCCTATTATCGCGCGCTTCAGTCCGACGATCTCGCCAAGACGCTGGACGTGCGGCGCGCTATGTACCGCGGCTTGAAGCTGGGGCCCGATAATCCCGCCAACCGCTTCCGCCTTGAAGAGACCAAGGGCGTGCTGTTTCTGGATTCGCTGCGGCGCAAGGTGGGCGATGACCGCTTCTTCGCGCTCATGAGCGAATTCTTCACCGCCCACGCCGCAGCAACCGTCGCCGCGCAGTCGTTCCTCGAAAAGGCCGGCGTCCCGTTCGAGTTTTCCGAGCCCGAGGATGGGCCGGCCTACCTGCTGACCGACATCTACCGGCGCCTCGCTACCGCCATTCTGGTCTACGGCACCGGGCGCGAAGCGGGCGCAAATCGCTATGCCGCCGAGCAGATCCAGAGCCGTCTCTTGGACGACTACGAGAGCGCCGTTCCGATCTGCAAGGACTTCGAGGTCTCGGACGAATTACTCCGGCACCGCGACGTCATTTTCATCGGCCGCCCCGAAGCGAACTCCGCGCTGGCCGCGTGGGCCGGGCGTATCGGTCTCGACTACCCAGGCGCCGCCTTCCGCATCGATAGCGCCATCCACGCTTCCGAGCGCAAAGCGCTACTGCTGGCGGCCAGGAACCCATTCGACCCCGCGCACATGGTCCTGGTCGTGGCCGGCAACAGCGCGCTCCGCACCGTAAAAGCCTGGAACGCCGGACTCACCCAAACCGAATATCTCGTGCTCGATGACGGCAAGCCGCCGCGCTCAGGCTTCCATCGTCCTTAGTTGTGGGCGTCCCTGGCGCGCAGCAACGCCGTCATTTGCGCGTCGAGCCGCTCTGCAATCGCGGCCTGGGCACCAGTGGAAAGGTCGGTCTTCTTTTGATCGATCGCCTTCGAAAGTGCATCCAGGGCGGCTTTCACCCCTAGGGGGTCCTGACCGCCTGCGAACTTGAGATGCGCGGAGACAATCTCCCCGATGGCCACACGGTTGGCTGACAGAAAGTCGGCGTATGTCTTTGCATTCGCGTCCAGCGACGCGCGACGCGCCAACTCCGCTTGTTCCTTGGCCGCCGTGCTGTTCTCGACCTGCGCCAGGCGCAGGAGCACGTCCGCGAGGAAGGCCAGGTTGCGCCGCGCCACGTTTTCGAACGTGTCCCGCCGCAGAAGGACGGTAAATCCGTTCGCGGGCGGGTTGGTGTCCTCGTAAATAGTAATCGGTGTCGGCTTGTCGACGCCGGACAGCTTGCTGATGCTGAGACGGACCCAGCGAATCTCGCCCGGCGCCATTTCGCCGATGGGAATTACAGTGTTATTGGCGATTCCGAATTTCTTTCCGCCGATCACCTCGAGAGTGCCGGATATGCGGACTTGCGGCGGTACCTTGATGCGCAGCCGCATCTGCCGTCCGGCGCGCTCGGCGTTGCGGATCATGGCCATGATCTCGGTGCCGCTCTCGGCCGTGCCGGCCGTCTCCTGAAGGTTGCGCTGCGCCTTGTTGTTATCGGCCAGGATCAACGGGTCGGCCGGCCCCGGCGCCGTGCCCGCTACGCTCGGCGGCGCGATGGTGTCTCCGTCCGGCCCGTTAATCTCCACGGCGAGGCATAGGTGGCTGGACGCAGTCGTTGGCACGGACCAGGAGTGCGCGGGAGTGATCTTGGTCAAGTCGCTGGCGGCTAAGGTGACGGTCTCGCTCCCCACGGGGATGAACGGCGCCCCAAGGCCGTAATCGCCGAAAAAGAAATTGGCCGTTACGACGGCGTCCGGCGCGGTGGACATGGCCGCGGCGCGCCGGGATACTTGCGCGTAAGCATAGTTCGATCCCGAGCGCGTTGGTGGGTCGCCCACTACGAAACCACCGGACCCGGGCGCCTCCACGGTGTTCGTGTTCTGGTTCCAGAGGTCGCTCGTGGACCAGAAGTCCGCGTGCGTCGATGGCTGCGCCCCGTTGTCGAATACGGTGGGGCTGTCGGTCCAATCGCGGACGTAGAAGTCGGAAGGGATGCGGTCGGCCGATGCGTACACTCGAATGGCCCCCGATGCGCCGCCCACGCTGGCCGGCGGCGTGGCCGACGACCACCCGCTAAACAGGCGACCCCCGGCGGCGGCGTTCCCATTATAATCGCCGTACTTCGGGCAGCCGCGGCCGTTGAAGCAGGTCTCGCCCGCCGGGCAAGCGGGTGTGGAGAAGTCGCACGGGGTTCCGCTGCCGGATGGCGACGGCGTCACCGTATGGTAACAGCGCCCGGCGAGTTGCGGCTGCACCGAGCACGACTCCGAATCGGTCGTGGCATTGGTGGCGCATGGCCACGTCGAGCACTGGGCGTCGTTGGCGCCGGAAAGGTCGGTTTCCGTCAGAGCCACCAGATTCGGCCCTTGCAGTCGGGCGCCGCCGATGTAGAAACGCGTCAGGTCGTTATTGGCCGCCGTCGCCGACCGCCGGTCGTACCACGAAATTACCGCCATGCCGCCGTACACGGAAAGCCACGGCATGAATCGGCGGCCCGCGATGGGGTTGTTGACAACCACGGATCGCAGGAAGGTGGAGCCGCCGTTCACCGAATCGAACACCGTGATGTTCTCGTTTCCCGTGCCCGTAGAATTGGCAAACGCGTAGTAGATGTGGTTGGGGGCGAGGTCATCGACGGCGATTTTCGGGCTGGAGAGGATGTTGCGGCCGTTGCAGCGGTCCAGGCCCGCAACCGGGCACGCGACGTTGGTGAAGGTTGTCACCACCACCGGCCATCCCACCTGGGGTGTGAGCCCCGCATCGCAGTTGCTGAATTTGTGCAGCATCATGTTGCCGCCCGAGGCCCAGGCCACGTAGACAAATCCGTCGCCGCCGACGCTGACTCGCGGAAAATCGCCGGCGCCGATCGCGGTGCCGCCGGTCCAGGTTCCGCCGCTGTCTTTGGAACACGAAATGCGAATCGAGAATGCCGTCCCAAAGTCGCGCCAGGCGTTATAGACGCGGTCGCCCCCGCCGGTGGCGGCGTTGTTGCGGTCGGCTGCGATATGCGGCTGGTCCGCAACCGTGCAACTGGTGGATCCCGGGCAGGTAGCCGCCAGGGCCTTGAACGTAAACGAGTGGCCGTTGGTGGTCGATTGGCTCACCCCGTCGGCGAGCGTGCTGAGAGTCGGGCCGCCGATCCAGCCGTAGTAGATGGCGCCGCTGTTGCCCACCGCCAGCGTCGGATCGCCGTCGCACAGAGCCTGGTTGCATGGAGTGCCGCCGCCCGACGTCCAGGTTGCGCCGGAGGTGTCCGAATAGGAAAAGCCGCTATTGGCCGCCACCACCACATGCTGGCCGTCATTGGAGGCGACCTCCAGCTCCCCAACTCCAGTCTGCACTTGCACGGCGACGCCAGCCTCTTTGCTTTTGCCGGCTCCGGGAGTCGCGCCGCCGCCCGGCTCCGGCGGCCGTTGCGGCGCGGCGGCTGGCTGCTTCACGAGGCGTTGGATCTGTTCGAGATCGCGTTTCGACGCCGCCGCGGGTCCCTTGGTGCCGCGCAGCCCGCGCGCTATCGCCAGTGCCTCGTCCAGCAGCTTGGCGTCGGCGCCGGGCGTCAGCGTGGTGTCGAACCGGACTACCGTGGCGCCCACCGCAATCGCCGTTGTGACAAACGACGTCTCGACGTTGCCCCGTCCTTCATCATCCTCGCCGGGCTGTGGGAACAGGGCGCGGTGGCGGCGCTCGATGGCCGGCCACCCGGCCATAACCACTGGCGTCGCCTTTTCCGGGTACTCTGAAGCGATTTCGGCCAGCCGCTTCACTGCCTCGGCATGGTCTTTTCGCCGTTCGATGGTGATCAACATGCCCGCTTCCGAGGCGACCACGTACTCTGGTTTTACATTCTTATCGGCCGGTTCACTGGGCGGGGTCCTGGGTTTGACCAAGGGAACAAAAAGTTGAATAGAGTCGCGTGTCTGATTGCCCAGGCGCCAATTTGATGGAGCGGCAATGGAGACGTTCTGGAAGATTTTTACCGCCAGCGGCTTGTCCTGCGCCGTCAGTAGGGACGTCGAAACGAAGAAGGCGACTGGAAACCACACGATGAGTGAGCTGTCTGGGAACTTCATTTTGGCCCTCCGATGGCACCTATTATAGATCAGAATAGATTGAATAGACCAAATAAGACCAGATTATTATGCGGGGAATATACCGCTCCGCCTACGCTTCCACCATGCGAAGCCGCAGCTCCCGTAGATCCTTCAACAGGATGTCCGGCTGATGCGACCGCAACTCTTCCTCTGCGGTCAGTCCCGTCGCCACGGCGATGGCGCGGATGCCGTTCGCCCGCGCCGCCAGGATGTCGGCGGGCGCGTCGCCGATCAGCGAAACAGGCGCCCCGCGCGCGATCCAGCCGCGGCGGCGGGCTTCGCCGATGGCGATCTTGGCCAGCCCCGCCCTGGTCTTCGCCATCTCGCCAAACGCCCCGAATCGAAAGTACCCGCGCAGCCCCGCGCGCTCCAGCTTGCGCCACCCGATGCGTGTCAGGTTGCCCGTCACCAGGCCCAGCAGGACGCCCCGCCGCGTCAACCGCTCGAGCACCGGTTCCACCCCCGGACACTGCTTGCTCTCGAGAACCGGGCACACCCGCACGTAGTAGCGCTCCGCGGCGCGCACAATCTCCGGCATGGCCTCGCCAATCGCGGCGCGCGTGGCGCCGGTCTGGCGCATCATGGCCGCCACAATGTCCGGGTCCAGCATCCCCTGCACGGGGATGCCGTCGGTGGTGGTTTCGAGTCCCGTCACGCGGCGCACGCCATGGACCAGCGCTTCGCGGTGATGCGGGCCGGCGCGCCTCACCAGCGTGCCGTCGATGTCGAAGAGTACCAGTGCGCGATAGGTCAAAAGCAATCATACGCCGCTACAATGGTTCTGTGCAGCGCTCCAAGTTCCGCATCGGCCTGGTCCAGATGGCCTGCTCGAAGGACCCCAACGAAAACCTCGCCAAAGCCGAATGGCGCATCCGCGAAGCCGCCGGCAAGGGCGCGCAGATCGTCTGCGTCCAGGAATTGTTCCGCTCGCAATACTTCTGCCGCGAGGAGGACCCCAGCCTGTTCGATCTGGCCGAGCCGGTCCCCGGGCCCACTACCGAAAGTTTCGCTCGGCTGGCGCGCGACCTCCAGGTGGCCATCGTCGGGTCGGTCTTCGAGCGGCGCGCGGCGGGCGTATATCACAACACCGCCCTGGTCATCGACGCCGATGGCTCGCTTCTGGGGATCTATCGCAAAATGCACATCCCCGACGATCCGGGCTATTACGAGAAGTATTACTTCACCCCCGGCGATCTGGGATTTCCCTGCTTCGATACGCGGTTCGCCCGTGTGGCGCCGCTGGTCTGCTGGGACCAGTGGTATCCCGAGGCGGCCCGCCTGGCGGCGCTGGCCGGCGCCCAGGTGCTGTTCTACCCCACGGCCATCGGCTGGCATCCCGCCGGGAAGGCTCGATATGGCGCGGCCGAGCACGATGCCTGGCGCACCATCCAGCGCTCGCACGCCATCGCCAACGGCCTCTACGTCGCCGCGGTCAACCGCGTGGGGTACGAAGGACCGCCCGAGACTGGGCTCGAATTCTGGGGCGGGTCCTTCGTGGCCGATCCCTTCGGCAAGCTGCTGGCGGAAGCCTCGCACGATCGTGAAGAGACTCTCATCGTCGAGTGCGACCCGCGCCGCATCGAAGAAGTGCGCCGCAACTGGCCCTTCCTGCGCGACCGGCGAATCGACGCCTACACCGGCATCACTAGCCGGCTCATCGAGTAGCGCCGGTGGGGTTTACTACCGGGCTACCGGCTCGAACCCCGGTTCCACATGTACCGTCTTTCCGGCCATCACGTAGATCTTTTCCGCGAATTGCGCATGTCCCGGAGCCCGCATTTCAATGGTGTAAGTGCCGGGGCGCATCCACATGGTCTTGAGTTTCCCGGAGGTCCCCGCATAGGCGCCGTCAACGAATACCTGGGCGTCCTTCACCTTGGTGTCCAGTTTCACCTGGCCGGCGTTCGGCACGCCGTAGTAGGCTCCGTACGGATACGGGCGGTAAAACGGGCCGTAGCCGTAGCCATACCATCCCATGGGCGCGAAGGCGGGACCGACAAAAATACCAACGCGTGCAGCGGCCGTCAGGGGCAGCAGCATCAACGCGGCGCTGGCCAACAGCATCATTTTTTTCATAGAGCACCTCTGCCATGGATACTTGCAATTCTATGGCCGGACCGTAACACATTGTGATGCAAAGGGTTACTGGATGCCGCAGCTCGCCGTCCGGCTGAGAACCACCACCGCTGCTGCCCTACAGCCAGCGCCACTTATAATAAAGGCTTCATGCCAGCCGAACTTGCATGTTTCGAAGAGCGCTGCCGCGCCCGGTATCCCATCACCGAAGTCATCTACAACTGCCCCAGGTGCGGAGGGTTGCTGGAGGCGGTATATGGGAAGCCGGCGCAGCCCGCCGAGGAGCTGAAAACCCTGTGGCGCGCCCGGCGGGGGTCGAACGCCCCGCTCGACCAGAGCGGCGTGTGGCGCTACCGCGAATTCCTTCCGTTTCTTTCCGAATATCAGGGCGTAGTCACGCTGCGCGAAGGCAACACGCCGCTGCTCGAAGCGCGCCAGGCGGCCCGTTATGGCGGGCTCGAAAGGCTGGTGTTCAAGCACCAGGGGTTCAATCCCACCGGGTCTTTCAAAGACAACGGGATGACCTGCGGCGTGGCGCAGGCGCTGCGGCTGGGCATGACGCGCGTGGCGTGCGTCTCCACGGGGAATACCTCGGCCTCCATGGCGGCCTACTCCAGCGCGGCCGGGTTGCAGCCGGTCGTCTTCATTCCGCATGGGAATATCGCTTACGGCAAACTGGCGCAGGCTCTCGAATACGGCGCGCGCACGCTTCAGGTGGAGGCCAATTTCGACCAGATCCTGGCCCTGGTGCGGCAGCTTGCCGAGCGCATCGGCATCTACCTGCTGAATTCCATGAACCCCTTCCGCATCGAAGGGCAGAAGACCATCATGCTGGAGATGATGGACCAGCGCGACTGGCGCGTGCCGGACTGGGTGGTGTTGCCGGGCGGCAACCTCGGTAACACGTCGGCTTTCGGCAAGGCGCTTCGTGAGATGCGGGATCTCGGGCTGATTGGCCGCTTGCCCCGTCTCGCCGTGATTCAGGCTGAAGGGGCGGCGCCATTCTACGATCTGCTGCGCGCGCCGGACCGCTCGCGGCTCATCGCCGTCGAGCATCCCCAAACGCTGGCCACCGCCATCCGGATCGGAGACCCCGTCTCCTGGCCCAAAGCTTTGTACGAGGTGACGTGTTCGGGCGGCGTGGTGGAGAAAGTCACGGAGCAGGAAATCGCGGACGCCAAGGCGATCATCGGGCGCTGCGGAATCGGTTGCGAACCGGCCTCCGCCGCCACCCTCGCGGGAATCCGAAAACTGACGGCGGCCGGAACCATCGCGCGCGATGCGGATGTGGTGGCCGTGTTGACCGGCAATGTCCTAAAGGATCCGGATTACATTTACCGGTATCACACCGGTGCGCTGGAAGCGCCCGATGGCACGCGAATCATGCCGAACTTTGGGAATTCTCCAAAAGTGGTACCGAACGATGCGGACCTGATCGCTGGATTATTGAGCCAATAGTGCCTGAATCCGCGCGGATAATTCAGCTTCCGAAGCTGCCCCCGGATGGTAGAAGCGGACCACTCCCGCTCGGTCGATGAGGATCAGCGTGGGAGTAGTGCTGGCGCCATAGGTCGGGAAATTGGCGGCGCTGAGGGGCACCGGCATATCGGCCAGGGCTGCGTAGTACCGGCGCCGCACCTGCTCGATGTATTGCTTCTCGGCGGCCGGAGCGGCCTCCTCGCCTCCGGCGACGTATCCATACAACCTCGTGGGACCGATAAGGACCAGGCCTTGCGGGCCGTAAGTGTTCCTTAGGGAGGCGAGCACCGGCGCTTCGGCTTTGCAGTCGGGGCACCAGTGCGCCCAGAAAAAGAGCAGGACCGGGTGGCCGCGCAGCGCGGCTAGCGAGGCGGGCTTGGGGCCGAGCCAGTCGTTTTCTTCGAGCGGCGGCGCCGGCTTGCCTTCCAGGGTCAGCAGGTTCATGTTCTTGCGGATGCGCTCGTTGAGCGAAGTGGCGCCGAACAGGCGGAGTTGCTCGCGCAGAAAGGCTATCGCCTCCGGCCGTTCTCCGCGGGCCGCAAGCGCCTGGGCGTGGACCTCGATGGAGGCGCCCAGCGCCGTGGGGAGCCAGTGATCGCCGTCCAGTTTGCGAGTGTCGAGGAGTTCGAGAGCCAGTTTGCGGGTCTCGGCGGCGTACGACTCGGCTTGGTCGAATCTCTTGGCGTCGAGCGCGCCGCGGGCCAGCCAGGAAAGCGCGGCGGCGAGCTCCGAAGTGGCGCCGGTTTGAGCCTGATAGGCCCGCGCTACCCGCTCCGCGCCGGCGAAATCGTGCCGCCCGATAAGTCCGCGGACGTCGTTGACCAGGGAGGCGAAGAAGAAGAGCGCGGGCACCATCCCTCTATTCTACGGGCGGATTCAAACCACCAGATGTTCGGCGAGCCAAACGATGTAGCGGGAGTAGTCGGAGTCTCCGGGCGGAAGGCGAAGCTCGGGGGAGAGGGTGTAACTCACGCGGCCGACGGTGGCGCGGGCGATGGCCTCCAGCGCTTCGGGCGAGTGTCCCGCGCCGGAGCGAATGCTGAGAATGCACTGGTAATGGCAGGTCCAGCGGGACGGGGGTCACGGTAGCAGGGAGCCGATGTAGGACGTCATCTTACTGTCCATCCAGTCGGCCGGCTCGGCAATTTTTAGGAGGACCTTGCCCTGGGCATTGATAATGTAGGTCTCGGGATACATGAACGTGCCGTAGTCCTCGTGGATTTTCAAATCGCGCGCGGTGAGAAACGCGGGAGTGTACTTCCGCAAGAAGGCGCGATAGGCCTTCTCGTCCCGATCCACGCTGATGCCCAACACCACCACGCCCTTACCGGAGAATTCCCGCGTGAACTGGCTGAGCGACGGCGTTTCCGTAACGCAAGGCGGGCACCAACTGGCCCAAAAGTTCAAGACCAGCAGCTTGCCTCCGAAATCCGGCACGGAGACGGACCGGCCGTTATCGGTGGCGATGGTGAATCCGGGCGCCGCATCTCCCGCGACGACCACGCGCTCGTGAATGGAGGCGTAGATGACGTAAAC
>PMYB01000145.1 GCA_003170915.1 Bryobacterales bacterium
CCCTTTAATAGGGGAGCATGCGTTTCAGAGCGGGCTGGTTGGTTGGATCGGCCAGCACCCTCTGATGCAGTTTCTTCTTGCGTTTGTGCGGTTTCGAGGTCAAGATATGCCGTGCAAAGGCGTGACTGCGCATCACTTTGCCCGTGCCCGTCTTCTTGAACCGCTTAGCCGCACCTTTATGGGTCTTGAGCTTCGGCATAGAAATTCCCTGGATCTGTTGCAACAGGTGAGACTTAAGAATTATAGCATAGGCGAAAGCGCGCGCAGTTTGCGCACCGCCTCCGTCACCCGCCGGGCCACGTAATCCACCTCTTCGGCGGTGTTGAAACGGCCCAAGCCAAAGCGCAGGGAGGAATGCGACAGGTCGTCGCCCACGCCCAGCGCCTTCAGCACATAGCTGGGTTCCACGGTGGCCGAGGTGCAAGCCGAACCCGTGGATAGCGCCACGTCGGGGAGGCTCATGAGCAGCGATTCGCCAGTGACGCCCGCAAAGCTCATGTTCAGGTTGCCAGGCAGCCGGTGCACCATCGAGCCGTTCACATATACACGGTCCAGTCCGGCTTCGATCTGCGCCTTGAGCCGGTCGCGCAGCGCGGCCAGCCGCGCGGCCTCCTCCGCCATCTCGTGCGCGCAAATGGCGCACGCCTCGCCGAAACCCACGATGGCAGGCACGTTCAGAGTGCCGGAACGCATTCCGAACTCGTGTCCGCCACCGTCCATCTGGGCCGCCAATTCGACGCGCGGGTTCCGCCGGCGCACGTAGAGCGCGCCGATGCCCTTGGGGCCGTACATCTTGTGCGCGCTTACCGACATGAGGTCGATGTGGTCGTCCTCCACGCGGATGGGAACCTTGCCGAAGGCCTGGGCCGCGTCGCAGTGGAACAGCACGCCTTTTTCGCGACAGATGGCGCCGATTGCGCGCACCGGCTGAATCACCCCGATCTCGTTATTGGCGTGCATCACGCTTACCAGCACGGTCTCGGGGAGTATGGCGTCCCGCAGCCGATCGAGCGAGAGCAGCCCGTCGCGCCGCGGCGGCAGCACGGTGAGCCGGCAGCCTTGCCGCTCGAGGCGCCGGGCCGCGTCGAGCACCGCTTTGTGCTCGGTGGCCATGGTCACGAGGTGGTTTCCCTTGGAGCGGCAGGCCTCCATTGTTCCTTTGAGCGCCAAGTTATCGGACTCGGTGGCGCCGCTGGTGAAGACCATCTCGCGCGGCGCCGCACCGGCCAGCTCCGCGACCCGCTTGCGGGCCAGTTCCACGGCTGTTTCCGCTTCCCATCCGAAGCTGTGGCCGCGGCTCGCCGCATTGCCGAATTTAGGCCCGAAGAACGGCAGCATGGCTTCGAGCACGCGGGCGTCCACCGGCGTGGTGGCGTGATGATCCAGGTAGACCGGCTTCTGCATGGCCTGATCCGAGTATAAGGAATGCTATTGTCGGGCGGCGCACAATAGCGGATACTGGTCATACCGGCTGTGGCCGGCGCGCATGCCGAAGCCTTCGGTTTCTCCCGAAACGGAAGTGATAGAACGGGACCAGTTGGTTCCGCTCTACCGGGTCGTGCTCTTGGACGACAACGATCACACCTACGACTACGTAATCGAGATGCTCCAGAGGATTTTCGTCTTCACCCTGGATCAGGCCTACCGGCATGCCGAAGAGGTGGACCGGTGCGGCCGCACGGTTCTGATCGTTTGCGAACTGCCGCATGCGGAATTCGCGCGCGACCAGATTCATTCCTACGGTCCGGATTGGCGGCTTCCCCGATCCCAGGGAGCCATGTCGGCGGTCGTCGAACCGGCGCAATAGTTGTGGCTGCGCCACGTTGTTATCATGAACAAATGACGTTACTCCGCATTGTGCTCCTGTTTGCCTCGGCGGCGTGGCTGCTGGCACAGGCCCCCCCACCTCAACCCGCGCCGGCGCCCAAACCGACCGTCTCCCTGTCGGTGGAGAACCCTGCGCCCAAGTCCATGCCGGTGGTCCCTCCCGATCGCGTGGTGGTTGCGGTTGGAGACGTGACTATAACCGCCGCGCAGTTCGACCAGATCATCGACGCTCTTCCGGAGCAGTACCGTAGCGTGGCTCGCGGTTCGGGCCGCAAGCAGTTTGCCGATAACATCGTCCGTATCGCCGTATTGGCCCAGGAAGGCAAGCGCCGGAAACTGGATGAGAGCTCCGTCTACCGGACCCAGTCCATGTTTGAGGACGCCAATATCCTGGCCAACATGACTTACGAGGAGATCGGCAAGAATGCCAAGCTCGACGAGGCCGACGTGCGCAAGTACTTTGAGGCCCACAAAGCGGAATTCGAACAGGTGCGCGCCCGCCACATTCTGATCCGCGTGCAGGGTTCGCCGGCGCCCGTAAGGCCGGGACAGAAGGACCTCACGGAGGCGGAAGCGCTGGCCAAAGCGCAGGATCTGAGAAAGAGAATCCTGGCCGGAGAAGACTTCGCCCAGTTGGCCCGCCAGGAATCCGACGACACCGGTTCCGGGGCCAATGGCGGCGATCTTGGGTCCTTCCGCCACGGGCAGATGGTCCCCACATTCGAGCAGGCCGCTTTCGCTATGCAGCCCGGGGATCTCAGCGAACCAGTGAAATCTCCGTTCGGCTACCACCTTATTAAGGTTGAGGGTAAAGAGTCCAAGAGCTTCGAGGACGTGCGACCGGAGCTGGAGCGCCGCATGCGCCCCGAACAGGCACAGAAGGTCGTGGAAGAACTGCAGAAGAAGACCCCGGCGGTTCTCGATCCCGACTTCTTCGGCCTGGCCAAGAAGTAGCCCCTCGATCTGGGCGTGCCCATCCCCTACGGCGCCTTGTGGGCCATCCGGCTACAAGCGGTTTCCGCGCCCGTCGGATCTAGGGCGCCACTACCCTCCTCGATGTGTACGATCTTGCCCTCCTTGTCGATCACGAACGTAGCCCGGTTGGCATAACCACGGTCGGGCCAGAGCACGCCATACTTCGCGATCACCTCCCGCCTGGCAAAATCGCTCAAGAGCGGGAAGGCGACCTTCAGTTGCTTGGCGAACTCAGCTTGAGACGGGGTATTATCCGCGCTGATCCCGAACACCTTGGTCTCCGCGCCTTCAAATTTAGCAATACCAGCCTGGTATGCCAGCATTTCCTTGGTTCAACCGCCGGTGGCGCCACCGGCGGTGGAAGGCAGCGTAAAATCGGGCGCTATATCACCCACCTTCAGGTTGGTGTGCGGGGCTTGTGGCGCTTGGGCGAAAACAGCGGCAGGCAGCAGTGCGCCCGCCAACAGAATGGACAGCTTCATGGTCTCCTCCAACTGTGTTTGAGCCTAGCATTAAATCTGTTGCTTCGCCACTCCCGTAGTGGTAATCTGAATTCGACGTGGATTGATTTAAGGCTCTTCGAGCCTGGCTAATTGCAACCACGGAAAAAAAAGTGCTAAAGGCGAGTCGGTCTGTTCGATAACATTTCGACCCTGGCGCCTTTGGGCTCCAGGGTTTTTTGTTTTCGGGCGGCCCCCGTCGCCGGATGCTGGAGGAATCGATGAGCGTCTGGCCCAAGACATTGCCAGCCAGCCCCTCGCTGTCGGGCCGCGAAGGAGCTTTGGTTTCTGTTTCGATCGACGTGGACCCGCGCCGCCTGGAGCCGCTCCTGGAAGCGCTGGCGCAGACCAGTTTTCCGATCAACCCACAGATCTGTCACGACGCCTCAGTGGTGTACCTGTCCGCCGATGGCCGCGAGGAGACCCAGACTGTCACACTGGTGGAATTCCCGGCCTATGAAGGGCGGCTGGACGAGGTTCGGAATGCGCTGAATTCAAACGGCTTCGAACCGGCCAGCGTCCACGCCACCAGCATGTTGGATGAGATCCACCGGGAGCCCCACGTGGCGCGGCGCCGGCTGAAGCACCGCATGACGACAGTCCAGTAAGCTCACCATCCGTACCGCTCCTCCATCCAGGGGTCGCCGCGCATATGGTACCCGTTGGCTTCCCAGAAGCCGGGCCGGTCTTCCTCTACCAGTTCCACCCCGGCCACCCACTTGGCGCTCTTCCATGCATAGAGGCGCGGTACGACGAGACGCGCCGGGCCACCATGCTCCGGCGAAATCGACTCACCGTCGTGGAGTATCGCCACAAGCGCGTCTTCCGCCAGGAAGTGTTCGAGCGGCAGATTGGTCGTCCACCTCTCGTCATATCCGTGAACGATCACGTAGTGCGCTTCCGGCCGGGCCCCGCCGGCGCGCCGGATCAGCTCACGGGTGGAGACGCCTTGCCACAGGTTTCCGAGCCGGGACCATCGTGTTACACAATGAAAGTCCCCGAAGACGTCGACCCGTGGAAGCGCTGTAAACTCTTGCCAGTCCCACTGGACCTCTGTGCCCACCAGGCCCGCCACCCCGAAGCGCCATTGACCGAGGTCGATGGCAGGGGGGCCGCTGGCGTCTAGCACGGGCCATTTCCGGCTGCGCACCTGTCCCGGCGGAAGCCGCTGGCTCCGGCGGGTATCCGGGCTAATGATGATCTCCGGCGAAAGTCCATCCGGCGACGGAATTTCGTGGTTCTGGGTTTTGGTGGGGTCCATTCCGAACATCCTCCGAGTGCCCTTCTGACTTCATTCTACGCGCGCCGGCAGGGTGCGTACAATTTAGCTCTATGCACCTTCTGAAATATGCGCCATAATACTTGAGAAGCCGACTGTGTGGCGGAGGCGCTGGTGCTTAACGTGCTCACCGCAATGGCGATGGTTCATAGGTTCCGGATCGGGTGTGATCGCGCAGGAAGAACGGGGTTCCGGATATGTGCGCTCCTGCTGGGTGGCAGCGCGCTTTCGGCCCAGGTTCCGATGCCGGCTTCCGAACCGGGAGGCATGGTGCGGCTCTTTGGGACGGATGCCGCCATTCTGGAATCGCAGGAGACGCGCAAAGACCTTCCGTGTACGGTAGTGCCCGCCAAGGCGTCGCTGGGCTTCGATCTCAAGTTTCATGCCGGGTACGACGTCAGTATTCCGCTGAAAGAACTGGCCGGCTCGGAGAACCGGCTCACCATGATCTTCCGCGTGGTTCCAGAGAATCGCGCCGATGAACCAGTCTACTTTTCGCAGCACGTCTCCGTACCGGCAATCGAAGACGACGCCCATGGCGACGCCGTTCTGCAAGGCATTGTCGACGTTGGGGAAGGAAAGTACCACGTCGACTGGATGATGCGCGACCGCGCGGAACGCGTGTGCTCCTCGAACTGGGACACGGAAGCCAGCCTGCCCGCCAAGGACAAGCAGATGGCGCTGGACATCGCTCCCAACGTGGTCGAGGCGGCCGACAGCGAGCCATTCAAGCAGGAGCCTCCCGTGGAGCGCGAGCAGCACGAGGGTCCGCTGAACGTGAAGGTGGTGGTCAATTTCGCGCCGCAGAACTCGCAATCGGCCACCTTGCAGCCGCTCGACACCAACGCTCTGCTCTCGATCCTGCGGAATATCGCGCGTGAGCCGCGCATCGGCAAGTTCTCGATGGTCGCGTTCAACATGCAGGAGCAGCGCGTGATCTACCGGCAGGAGGCAGCTTCGCAAATCGACTTCCCCGCCCTCGGCGAAGCGCTGGGCAAGCTCAATCTCGGCACCGTGGATCTCAAACGGCTGAGCCAGAAGCACGGCGATACGGAGTTTCTGGCTAACTTCATTACGCAGGAGATCAAGGATGAAAAAGAGCAGCCGGACGCCGTGATCTTCGCCGGGCCGAAGGTGATGCTCGACGAAGCCCTGCCGCAAGATGCGTTGAAGCAACTGGGGGACGTGAAGTTCCCCGTGTTTTACATGAACTACAACCTGAACCCGCAGGCTAATCCCTGGCGGGACGCGATCGGCAACACCGTCCGGTACCTGAAAGGCGCCGAGTACACCATCACCCGGCCCCGGGACCTGTTTTTTGCGTGGACCGAAATTATCGGCCGTATAGTAAAATCGAAGGTTGGGGGGACGGTTAGCCGAGACGCGTCCTCACAGTGACCAATGCGGGTTTTCCCCATCGCGCTGCTGCTGGCGGCGGGCACTCTCCCTGCCGGCGCTCAACAGTTCGGGGCTGCCGAGAATCTGGCGCCTTATATTCCGACACCGCAGGAGGCCGTCGACAGGATGCTCGAGGCCGCCCATGTGAAGCCGGGCGACGTGGTGTACGACCTTGGCAGCGGCGATGGCCGCATCGTGATCACGGCGGCGCAGAAGTTCGGCGCCAGGGGCGTGGGAGTGGAGATTCGGCCGGACCTCTGCCGGAAAGCCAGGGAGCGGATCAAGTCGCTGGGCCTGGAAGACCGCGTCAGCATGGTGGAGGGCAGCGCGTTGCGGGTGGACCTCAGTGCCGCCGACGTGGTGACGATGTACCTGCTGACCAGCTCCAACGAGCGGCTCAAGCCCAACCTGGAGAAGTACCTGAAGCCCGGCTCCCGCGTAGTCTGCTACGAATTCCCTATCAAAGGCTGGAAGCCGGTGGAGGCGATCGTCCTGCAGACCGGCAAGACGGAGCACCTCATCTACCTCTACGAGATGGGACGGCGGCGGTAAGGCCCCTACTTGGTTTTTCCCGCGTTCTCGATGATGCTTTGCGCGAGGTAGTTTTCCACTTTGGAGCTGTTGCGCGCCACTTCATAGTAGGCATTCTTCAAGAGCTGGTCTTTGCGGTTCAACAGCGTCTCGCGGATGTTCTGCTGCACGCGCGGATCGTTTAGCTCGCGCTGGCCGGCCGGTTCCCTGGCGATCACCTTCAGGATGCGGTAGCCCTCCTGCGTGTGGATGGGCGAGAAAACGCCCGGCGAGAGCGACGCCACCAGCTTGCGCAGCTCGGGGTTGGCCTTCTCCAGAGTGGATTCGGGAATGAATCCCATATCGCCGCCATTGGGAGCGGAATCGGGGTCCTCGGAGTAATTCTGCGCCAGCATGCTGAAATCTTCGCCGCGTTTCAGGCGGGCCATGATGTCGGTGATCTTGGTCACGGCCTCGCTTTCGTTCTTGGCCTTGCTATTCTTCAGATTGCGAACGTTGGGGTTGGCGAAGGGAGTCACCATAATCTGCGCCAGGTGGACCTGCGGCTCGACCAGGTTGAAGCTGGCCTTGTTGGCGTTGTAATAATTGGCCACGTCGGCGTCGGTGATGGCGATGTGGGAAGTGATTTCCTTGTTGATCAGCTTGTTGACTGTGAGATCGCGGCGGAGCTGGGACTTCAAGTCGTCCACAGTCATGTTGCGGGCCTTGATCTGGCTCTCGAATTCCTCTTTGGTGTAGGGCGCTTTGATCTTGTTGAATTCCGTATCGACGTCGGCGTCGACCGCCATGAGGCCCAGTTTCTCGGCGCGCTGCAACAGGATCTCGTTGGTGATGAGGCTGCTGAGCAGCTCCAACTTCTGCGACATGACCTGGTCTTCGTTGGTCCCCTCGACGGCCTGGGGAAACTGCGATTGGTAGGTCTTCTCGAGTTCAGCGTAGGTGATGGCGTGGTTGTTCACTTCAGCCGCGACGTTGCCAGGCGGCTTGTGGCGGCACGAGAACTGCGGCAAGGCCGCGAGAACGGCGGCGAGAACGGCAAATTGGCGCTTCATGCGTGATCCCTATTGTAACCGCACACACGCGGTGTGGCGCGCCACCCGGTAAACGGTAGAATGGTCGTTATCCTTATGCGAGTCGGAATGATCGGCACCGGCGCCATTTCGCACATGCACGCGCGAGCCTACAAGAACATCGGATACCAGTTGACCGTGTGCACAGACATCTACGAACCGGCGGGACGCAAGTTCGCGGACCAGCACGGCGCGGAGTTCGTCCGCACTTACGAAGAGGTGTGCCGCCACCCCAATGTGGATTACGTGGACGTGTGCACGTTCCCGGATTTCCGCATGGAACCCATCGAAATCTGCGCCCAAACCAAGAAGCATGTGCAGGTGCAGAAACCCATCTCGACCAACCTGGAGACCGCGCGCCGGATGATCGAGACGGCGCGCCGCGGGGGCATCCTGCTGGGCGTGGTGAGCCAGCACCGGTTCGACGACGCCAGCCTCTTCCTCTCCAAGGCGATCGCGGCGGGCCGCCTGGGCAAGCTGCTCCAGTGCGACTGTTACGTGAAGTGGTACCGCTCGCCCGAATATTATTCGCGATCGATCAAGGGGAGCTGGAAGACCGAGGGCGGCGGCGCCCTGATCAACCAGGCGATCCACCAGATCGACATTCTGCGCTGGCTGGCCGGCCCAGTGGCGGAAGTGTTCGGCGAGTGGCAGTTGGGCGCGCGGCACAAGATCGAATCCGAGGACGTGGTCAACGCCGTGCTGCGGTATACCAGCGGCGCCACCGGCGTGATTCAGGCGTCGACGGCGCTCTGGCCCGGGTACCCCGAGCGCACCGAGTTTCACGGCACGAAAGGCACGGCCATCATCACCGGCGACAAGCTCACCNNGCCAACGATTCAGGCGAGCCGGCGCCGGTGACGAAGGAAGTGGCCTCCGGGGCGTCGGACCCCATGGCGATTTCGCTCGACCCGTTCGAGCGGCAGTTCCTGGATTTCGGCGACGCCATCGCCAAAGGCCGCCAGCCGCTGGTCTCGGGCGAGGAAGGCTACCAGGCGCTGGAAGTGGTGGAGGCCGTGTACCGCTCCTGCCGGAGGGGAGAAAAGGTGGCGCTGGGCGGGCCGGACATTTAGATTCGATCTCCGGGTCCGAACCCACCGCCTTTCAGTCGGTCGACGTGGCACAGCGTCTCAGGCTGCCGTCTCCGCACTCTTGCAGAGACGTTTTGTGGGCCGCGAACCATGCGTCCCCAAGAGTGGGGACGCGGCAGACTGAGAGTCTGCGCCACGCCCTTTAGAACGTGTACAGCAGCGTCCCCGCCGCCGGCGGCTCCGCCGGGCCGCCCGCGGTAACCGCCGCGGGTTCGGCTTCCCCACTCAGTTGCCGGTAGTAGATGCCAGTGTCGCCGAGGTAAACCTCGAGCTCGGAGGGCCGGGGCAGCGTGCCCTGGATCAGCGAGTCCGAGAGCGGATCCTCGATGTACTTCTGCAACGCGCGGCGCAGCGGGCGCGCGCCGTAGCTGCGGTCGCCGCAGGTCTTCTCGAGGATGTACTTGGAAGCGTCGGGCGCCAGACGGATCTTCACCTGCTTGGCTACCAGGTTGNNCGTTGATCTGCTCCACCATCAGGTCGATGATCTTGATCAGGTCGTCATCCATCAGAGAGGTGAACAGGATCACTTCGTCGAGGCGGTTCAGAAACTCGGGATTGAACGCCTTCTTCACCTCGGCGCGGACCATGTCCTCAACCTTCGAGGGGACGCCTTCGCCCTGCGGCGCCGAGAACCCCAGGTTGCCGCGCTTCTCCAGGTAGCGGGCGCCCAGGTTGGAGGTCATGATGATGATGGTGTTCTTGAAATCCACCTGGTTGCCGAGACCGTCGGTCAACTGGCCATCCTCGAACACCTGCAACAGGATGTTGTAAATGTCCGGGTGGGCCTTCTCGATTTCATCCAGCAGGATGATGGAATACGGGTTGCGCTTGACGCGCTCGGTGAGCTGGCCGCCCTCTTCGTAGCCCACGTAGCCGGGGGGCGAGCCGATGAGCTTNNTCGGACATGTCGAAGCGCACCAGGCTCTTTTCGCTGCCGAACAGGAACGCGGCCAGCGCGCGCGCCACTTCCGTCTTGCCCACGCCGGTGGGGCCCAGGAACAGGAACGAACCGGCGGGGCGGTTGGCCGATTTCAACCCGGCGCGGGAGCGGCGGATGGCGCGGGCCAGCGCGGAAATGGGCTTCTCCTGGCTGATGATGCGCTTGTGCAGCTCTTCCTCAATGCGCAGCAGTTTGGCGATCTCTTCCTCCTTGATGGAGGTCATGGGCACGCCGGTCCAGCGCGACACCACGTCTTCGATATCATCCTTGGTGACGCAGCCGGTGGAGGAGTCGTCCAGGTTGTACTTTTCGCGGAGCTGGCGCATGTTCTCGCGCTCCTTGCGCTCCTCGTCGGAGTAGAAGCGCGCCTTCTCGAACTCGTGGTTGGCGATGGCGTTTTCCATGCGGTGCACGATGAATTTGATGCGCTTCTGAATGTCGGCCAGGTCGGCCGGCAGGGTGGTCTGGCGCAGCTTCACGCGCGCGCCCGCTTCGTCGATGAGGTCGATGGCCTTGTCCGGCAGGTAGCGGTCGGGGATGTAACGGCTGGAGGTGTAGACGGCCGTTTCGATGGCATCGTCGGTGTAGGCCACGGCGTGGAACTTCTCGTAGCGGTCCTTGATTCCGAACAGGATTTTCACGGCATCGGCCTCGTTCGGCGGCGGGACCTTGACGGCCTGGAAGCGGCGCTCGAGCGACCGGTCCTTTTCAATGGACTTGCGGAACTCGGCCGGGGTGGTGGCGCCGATGCACTGGATTTCGCCGCGCGAAAGCGCCGGCTTCAGGATGTTGGCGGCGTCGAGGGAGCCTTCAGCCGAGCCGGCGCCCACCAGCGTGTGCAGCTCATCGATGAAGATGATGGCATTCTGGTTCTCCATCAGCTCTTTCATGATGGTCTTGAGCCGCTCTTCGAACTGGCCGCGGTACTTGGTGCCGGCCACGATCAGAGAGAGGTCCAGCGCCAGGATGCGCTTGTCGGCCAGGAACGATGGCACGTCGCCCTCGGCGATGCGCTGCGCCAGGCCTTCCACGATGGCGGTCTTGCCGACGCCCGGCTCGCCGATCAGCACCGGGTTGTTCTTGGTGCGGCGGCACAGGATCTGGGTCACCCGCTCGAGTTCGTAGTCGCGTCCGACCAGCGGGTCGAGCGTGTTGTCCATGGCCGCCTGGGTGAGGTCACGGCTGAATTCGGACAGCAGCGAGCTTTCCTTGGGCCGCGCGGACGCGACTTTCTCGCTCTGCGACCGGGCCAGCTCTTCCCGGATGGTGGAGAGGCGCAGGCCGCGCTCGTGCAGAATCTCGGCGGCGAAACACTTCTCTTCGCGCAGCAGGCCGAGCAGCAGGTGCTCGGTGCCGATGTGCTTGTGGCTGAGGCGCTCGGCCTCCTCGGCGCCGTAAGCCAGCACGCGCTTGCACTCATGGCTGAGCGGGAGATCGACGGCAGTGGAGCCTTTTTCGCGGATGGTGGTGTGTCCCTCGATCTGCTTGCGGATGGACTCCACGGCCGCGTGCGAACGCAGGAAGCGGTTGGCCAGCGCCTTGTCTTCCCGCAGGAGGCCGAGGAGCAGGTGTTCGGTCTCGATGTAGGGACTGCCGAACTGGCTCGCTTCGTAGCGCGCGAAGAAGATCACCCTTCGCGCCTTCTCCGTGTATCGCTCAAACATAGAATGTGGCCCCCTAATTTAAAGATACTCCGGCTCGCTGGCAGGATGCTAATTTGTTGGTCCCAGCGGCGCCGGTTCGAGCGGCGCCAGACCGCCTTTTTCCAGGCTCAAGACACGGTCGCAACGCCGCGCAAACGACAGATTGTGAGTGACCAGGACCGAGGTGAGCCGATGGGAACGGTGAAGGCCCTCGAGGAGTTCGAAGATCATCTCCCCGGTCCGGAAATCCAGGTTCCCCGAGGGTTCATCGGCGAGCAGGACGGACGGCGAGCCCACCAACGCCCGGGCCAGCACAGCACGCTGCTGTTCGCCGCCCGATAATTCACCGGCGCGGTGCGAGGCCCGCGCGCGAAGCCCGACTTCGTCCAACCGCGCCAGCGATTCCGAAGCGGCCTTGGCATGCGGCCAACCGCGAATCAGCAACGGCATCATCACGTTCTCCAGAGCCGTAAATTCCGGCAGGAGGTAGTGAATTTGCCACACGAAACCTATTTCCCGATTCCGGAAATCCGCCTGTTGCGAGTCGGCGAGCCGCGAAATCTCGGTTCTGCCGTAGTATATGGCACCGTTCGAAGGCCTATCCAAACCGCCCAAAAGATGCAGGAGCGTGGACTTTCCCGCGCCGGATTCGCCCACCAGCGCGAG
>PMYB01000120.1:0-45151 GCA_003170915.1 Bryobacterales bacterium
ACCCAGTTGAGCGCCGCCTGCGCTGGCGTGACGCCGCGCCCGGCGGCGATCGCCAGCATCGCGTCCACGATGCGATAGAGCCGCTCCCAGTCCACTTTGATGGGCGCCCCGAGCGCGGCCAGCCGGCCTTCGGCAAGCTGCGGCGCGTCGCGCCGGATCTTGCCCGAAAGCAGTCCGAAAACCAGCGGGCTCCACGCCATCACACCCACGCCCTGGTCGAGACCCATCGGAATCAACTCGTATTCGGCGTCGCGGACCAGCAAAGAGTATTGGATTTGCTGGCTGATATAGCGCGCCAGGCCACTACTCTCCGAAATGGCGACCGCTTTCATCGTCTGCCACGCGGAGAAATTGGAGCAGCCAATGTAGCGGACCTTGCCCTGGCGGACGAGGATATCGAAAGCCCTCAGCGTCTCCTCCATCGGCGTGAGCGAGTCCATCGAGTGCGCCTGGTACAAGTCGATGTAATCGGTGCCGAGGCGGCGCAGGCTGGCTTCGCAGGCCCCTATCAGGTGGCGATGCGACAACCCCAGGTCGTTCGGTCCCGGCCCCATCCGC
Organism: Bryobacterales bacterium; assembly: GCA_003170915.1. GTDB lineage: Bacteria > Acidobacteriota > Terriglobia > Bryobacterales > Bryobacteraceae > Fen-178. Next base: position 559 of record PMYB01000120.1, read on the forward strand.
GAGAAGGCCTTAGTGGCGATCTGCACATTCTGCCGCCGGCCCTTCAGGGTCGCGCCGAGCACTTCTTCGGCGAGCCCTTCCGAATAGATGTCGGCAGTGTCAAACAGCGTTACGCCGTGGTCGATCGCAATATCGACCAGGCGGCGGGCCTGTTCCACACCCAGGCCGCCCATGGCGGCATGCCGGCCCTTGCCTCCGAACGTCATGGTTCCAAAACTGAGCGACGAGACGCTCAACCCACTTCTGCCTAGAAATCGCTGTTCCATATCCCTATTACCAGTTTCGCAAAATTGCGGCCCTTGGTTCCAGCAATGCTTCCCAGTTCATGATGACTCCTCGGTTCACCCCTCCCCCATCTTCAACCCCTTCACCCTATCCCTCAGTTGCGCGGCCTTTTCGAACTCGAACTTTCGCGCCGCCTCCCGCATCCGCTCTTCCAACTCGCCGATGAACCGCTGGCGCTGCTCCGGCGTCAGCCCCTCGACTTCCTCGTCCCCCTCCAGCGGCACCGTCACGTAATCGCCTTCCGCCACGGCCACCAGGCTCATGTCGATCGGTTTTATGATCGATTGCGGCACAATGCCGTTGCGTTCGTTGTACTCCACCTGCACCCGCCGCCGCCGCCCGGTCTCGTCCAGCGCCTTCCGCATCGAGTCGGTCATCACGTCGGCGTACAGAATCGCGTGTCCTTCCACGTGCCGCGCCGCGCGGCCGATGGTCTGAATTAGCGCACCCGCCGACCGCAGGAAGCCTTCCTTATCCGCGTCCAGAATGGCCACCAGCGAGACTTCCGGCAGATCCAGCCCCTCGCGCAGCAGGTTGATCCCGATCAGCACGTCGAATTCGCCGCGCCGCAAATCGCGCAGAATCCGGATGCGCTCCAGCGTGTCTATTTCCGAATGCAGGTACCGGCAGCGCACCCCGACCTCGGAGTAATACTCCGCCAGGTCCTCCGACATGCGCTTGGTGAGCGTAGTCACCAGCACCCGCTGGCCGGCCTCCACGCGCTTGCGGATTTGGCCCAGCAGATCATCCACCTGCCCCTTCACCGGCCGGATCTCGACGCTCGGATCCACCAGCCCCGTGGGCCGGATGATCTGCTCCACCACCACGCCCGCCGCCTTCGTCAGCTCGTACGGCCCGGGCGTCGCCGAAACGTAGATCAATTGGTTGACGCGGTGCTCAAACTCCTCGAACGTCAGCGGACGGTTGTCCAGCGCGCTCGGCAGCCGGAATCCGTGCGATACCAGCGTCTCTTTCCGCGACCGGTCGCCGTGATACATCCCGTGCAATTGCGGAACCGTCTGGTGGCTTTCGTCGAGGAACATCAGCGAATCGTGCGGCAGGTAATCCAGCAGCGTGGGCGGCGCTTCGCCCGGCAGCCGCCCCGAAAAATGGCGCGAGTAGTTCTCGATTCCGTGGCAGTAGCCGATCTCTTTCATCATTTCGAGATCGAACATGGTGCGCTGGTAGAGCCGCTGCGCTTCGATGTGCTTCCCCTGCTTCTCCAGTTCCTTGTGCCACCAGTCGAGCTCCACGCGGATGCTCTCCATGGCCTTGAGCTTGGTCTCCTCCGACATCACGTAGTGCGTCTTGGGATAGATGGGCAGCCGCTGGTAAGTCTGCTTCACCTGCCCCAGCAGCGGGTCGATTTGCGACAGGCTCTCGATTTCGTCGCCCCACAACTCGATGCGATACGCGTAATCGTCGTACGTCGGATTGACCTCGATCACGTCGCCGCGCACGCGAAACGTGCCGCGCCGGAAATCCACGTCGTTCCTCTCGTACAGAATCTCCACCAGCTTGGAAACGATCTGGTTGCGCGAAATCTTCTGCCCTTTTTCCAACATCAACAGCATGCCGTAGTAGGCTTCCGGCGACCCCAGCCCGTAGATGCAGCTCACGCTCGCCACAATCACGCAGTCTCGCCGCTCGAACAGCGACTTGGTGGCCGAGAGCCGCAGCTTGTCCAGCTCATCGTTGATGGTGGCTTCTTTTTCGATGTAGACGTCGCTCGCGGGAATGTAGGCTTCCGGCTGGTAGTAATCGTAGTAGCTCACGAAATACTCCACCGCGTTATCCGGGAAGAACGATTTGAATTCGTGGTAGAGTTGCGCCGCCAGCGTCTTGTTGTGCGCCAGCACCAAAGCCGGCCGCCCAATCGCCTCCATCACCTTGGCCATGGTGAACGTCTTGCCGGACCCCGTCACGCCCAGCAGCACCTGATGCTGCTCGCCTTCCCGGATGCCGCGCGTCAGCTCGGCAATGGCCGTCTCCTGATCGCCCCGCGGCCGGTAATTTACCACCAACCGGAACCCCATCCCTTCAGAGTGGCATAAGCTATCCTGAAAAAGCAGTGCCGTTCAACCCGTCCTCCATGTCGCGGGTGCTGGTGCGCGCCACCAACTGGCTGGGCGACGCGGTGATGTCGCTGCCCGCCATCCGCGCCATCCGCCAGGTTTTTCCGCGCGCCCACATCGCCATCGCCGCGCGTCCCTGGGTGGCCGATCTCTACGCCCGCGAGACTTCCATCGACCGCATCATCCCCTACACCGGCTCCAGACGCGCGTTCGCCGCCCGCCTCCGCGCGGAGCGCTTCGATGGCGCCATCCTGCTGCAAAACGCCTTCGACGCCGCGCTCATCGCGTGGCTGGCCCGCATCCCCGAGCGCATCGGCTACAATCGCGACGCCCGCGGCCTGCTGCTCACGCGCGCCATTCCCGTCCCCGAGCCCGGCGACATTCCCCGCCACGAGCGTTTCTATTACCTGGAACTCCTGCGCCGGGCCGGCATGATCGAGCGCTTTCCCTCGACCGATGCCATCCGTCTCGAGGGCATCGAAGCCGCGCGCGAATCCGGCGCGCGCCACCTGGCCGCGATGGGCATGGCCCTCCCCGTCATCGGAATCAGCCCCGGCGCGGCCTATGGCAATGCAAAGCGCTGGCTCCCCGATCGCTTCGCGGAAGTGGCCCGGACATTTGGGTTTGTTCCCGTGCTGGTCTTCGGCTCCGCATCCGAACGCCCCCTCTGCGAGCAGGTCACCGCCTCTCTCCGCCGTTTCCACATCGAAACCCGCAACCTCGCCGGCCAAACCACGCTGCGCGAATTTATCGACCTCGCCGCCGCCTGCCGCCTCTTCCTCACTAACGATTCCGGCGCCATGCACGTGGCCTCCGCGCTCGCCGTCCCCACGGTAGCCATATTCGGCGCCACCGACGATGCCACCACCGGTCCCACCGGCCCGCTCGCGCGCGTGGTTCGCGAACATGCCGAATGCAGCCCCTGCCTGCTCCGCGACTGCCCCATCGATCACCGTTGCATGACGCGCGTCACCGCCGATCAGGTGGCCGCCGTGGCGCTAGAACTATGGACACACGAAGCAAAATCCTGACCCTCGCCGCCGCGCTCGAACTCCGGCCGGCGCCCGCGATTGCGACGGGCTACTTCGACGTGCTCCGCGCCGATGACGCCCGCGATCTCGGCCGCGTGCGCCTCCATCCCCTGCTGGTAGTCGTGCTGCCGCTCGCCAACGAGATCCTCTCACAGCGCGCCCGCGCCGAAATGGTGGCCGCATTGCGCGTGGTAGACTACGTGGTGACCGCCGGTGATGGCGATGTGGAGAGGCTTATCGATGGGCTCCGGCCCGCGGAATTCGTGCGCCTGGAAGCGGCTGATGCACGCCGCACCAAGCAGTTGATTGAGCATGTTCACCGCCGCCAAACCAGCTAGCAGCCGCATCCTGGTTGTGCGGCTCGGCGCCATGGGCGACATCATTCACGCCTTGCCCGCCGTCGCCTCCCTCAAGCAGAGCCATCCCGGCTCGCGCCTCACCTGGATCGTCGAGCCGAAATGGGCGCCGCTGCTCGAAGACAACCCTTTCATCGACCGCCTGGTCCTGCTGCGCCGCGATACGCTGGCGGGCCTGCTGGAAAGCTGGCGCAGCCTGCGCGCGGAGCGCTACCGTTTCGCAGTCGACTTTCAAGGCCTCATCAAGTCCGCGTTGGTGGCCGCCGCCGCGCGCCCCGATCGCATCTTCGGCTTCCATCACACCCAGCTTCGCGAACGCGCCGCCGCGCTTTTCTATTCCCACCAGACGCTCAGCCGCGCCGCGCACGTGGTCGATAAGAACCTCGACCTGGCCGCCGCCGCCGGCGCCTCCACTCTGTTGCGGACGTTCCCGCTGCCGGCGGGCCGTCCCGAAGGCGCGCTTCCACCCGGCGATTTCGTGCTCGCCTCGCCCCTGGCCGGCTGGCGTGCCAAGCAGTGGCCCATCGAGCACTACCAGACGCTGGCCGCGCGCCTGGAGCGCGAACTCGGCATCCCGCTGGTGCTCGACGGCCCGCCCGGCTCGGGGCTCGATCATTGCTCGGACCTGCCTGGCTTGATCCACGCCACGCGGCGCGCCGCCGCCGTGGTGGGCGTCGATAGCGGCCCGCTCCACCTGGCCGCCGCGCTCGGAAAGCCCGGCGTGGCGATCTATGGCCCCACCGACCCCGCGCGCAACGGCCCCTATGGCGATTCGCTCCGGGTCCTGCGCAGTCCCGCCGCCGTCACCACTTACAAGCGCGGCCGATCCATCGACGAAAGCATGCGCGCGGTCTCCCCCGGCCAGGTGTTCGAGGCCCTCAAGGCCGTGCTCGCCGAGCGCCGGAGCCGAGTCTGATGCCGCCCTTCCCCAAGCGTTACGCCGACGCCGTAGCCAAGCTGCGCGTCCCCAGCGGCTTCGTGCTGGTGCTGGTGTTTGCCTGGTTTTCCCGCCCCACATCCCATTCGCTCGCCCTGGGCCTGCCGTTCGGCCTGGTAGGGCTGTCCCTGCGCGCCTGGGCGGCTGGCTGTCTGGCCAAGAACCAGCAACTTGCCACCGGCGGCCCGTATGCCTATACGCGCAACCCGCTCTATCTCGGCACCCTGCTGGTGGCCGCCGGCCTGGTCATCGCATCCCGCAACATTGGTCTCGGCATCCTCTTTGTAGCCGTCTTCTTGCTGGTCTATCTGCCGGTGATCCAACTGGAAGAACAGCACCTGCGAAACTTGTTTCCGGAGTACGCCCCCTATGCCGGCCAGGTACCGGCTCTCTGGCCCCGTCTCACACCGGCCCCCACAAGAAACCCGAATCCTTTTCGAGCAGCCCTATATCTAAGGAATCAAGAGTATCAAGCCGGCGCGGGATACGTCGCCGGGATGCTGTTTCTTCTGTGGAAAGTGCTGGGATAATTTGGATCCCGCTCTCATAGGGGGGGGCGGCCTGCACCAGGGGTTGTTTCGTCCAGGCCGGGAGCACCCGAGAGGGTCCCCGCGCCTGGACGCTCAATCACCGCTGCCGGCTTCCGCTTTTTCAGCCGACCGTACGCGGACCACGGCGGGCCGCTTGTGACTTCCCAGCTTTGCCAATTTTGCTCCGCGCCATCTCCCGCATGCACAAACGTAGATTCTCTGCCGCCAACTCATCGCTTGGATCCATCGAGACGGCTCGCTCGAGGGTCTCCCTGGCCTGCATGAGGCGGCCTGCCCGAAAGAGAGTCCAACCGAGGTCGTTGACCAACTTCTGATTCTCCGGTTCCAGTTCCAATGCCCGCTGGTTCGCGGGCACCGCCTCTTTGTGCAAGCCTGCCTGACTGGCGCAGTAGCCCAGCCCCTGCCATAGCGCGGCAACGTCCGGGTATCTCTTCACAGCCGTTCGGTATAGCGCCATTCCGTCCTCATACGCCCCGATCCGGGTGAGAAACGTACCGGCCTTATCGATGATCACGCGGATGTCCGTGGTGTTCTTCGGCAACGATAACAGCGATTGAAACAACTCTCGCCCTTCGGCGATTCTCCCCAGTTGATACTCGACTGAACCCATGCTGAGAATGGCCGGCGCGTAGGTCGGCATCGCCTCAAGCGCACGTTTCAGTGCCGCGATGGAGCCCACGCTGTCGCCCAGCGCGTCTCGAAAGATGCTGTCGGCGTATGCCCCTTCGGCGTAGAATTGGCGTTCCCCCCGGGTGGCCTTTGGCGTGGACGCTTCTGGCGTTTTTCGCTTCACTGGTGGCCGCTCTCAAAAAGTATACTCCATGCGCGCCGCGCTTCTTCCGCTCGGTCACCGGTCACGCCAAAAGCAAAAATATTTCTTTCCATTCCTTTCAATCACTTACAGCCATTTGATCCCCCCTTGATCCCCCCTTGATCCCCCGTCCGCTTGACACCCGTCTGCTACCCTGAAATCAGAAAGAGGCTTGCGTTCCCACAGCGCAGGCCCAACGGTTTTCTTGCTGGCCAGCAAGCGTTGCAACTAAGGTGGTACTGAACTTCTCGTAGGCCCGTTAACGGCCGTACGGCAATCCCTGGCAGAGGATTCCGGCGGGGAGATCTTAGGACTGGTCCTATCACACCCGGTGGAGAGCGGATAGCTCCGATTGCCGTCCCATCGGATATCAGAGAGCCAAGCATCGAATCGGCAAGGATATGCAGGCCATTCAGCCTGCCTAGATCATCGAAGATGCGGCTCGAATCATTGGCGGCCGGATACGCACGGCGATAAGTCCGGAGGGTTTGCCCTCAGGCCCCGGCCGCCGCAACGATTCCCGATTCAAGTCCCTTCCTCACACCCGAAGTGTCTTCAACAGCAGATCGTGTCTCTGCTGTCTCCGCTCTCTCTAACCCCCGCCAGCAACATACAGCCCCAATCCCCTCACGACCCCATATTCCTCCAACCTCTTCTCCGCGCTATGTTTTTCTCTGCGTCTCCGCGCCTCCGCGGTGAAATTGGCTTTGTTCCGTCACTTTGCCCGTCTGCCGATCAAGTAGAATTGACAACATGATGAGAACCGTCGCACCCCTGTGGCTCGCCCTCGCCGCCGCAGGGGCGCAGACCCCCGCGACTACTTTCAAGTTCGATTTCGGTTCTGAAAAGCCCGCGCCCGGCTATACCAAGGTTCTTCCCACCACCGTGTACACCGATGACATCGGTTATGGGTTCGAGCCACGCTCGAGCGTCGCTACGCCGCCCTTTTACTTCTCGGTCAAGGTGCCCGAAGAGGGCAACTACAAGGTGACGGTGACATTCGGGGACCGCGAGAAGACTTCGGAAGCGCGTGCCTGGGACAACAAGCTCACCCTCGAGTTCACCAACCAATATCCCGCCGTTTCCAGCGCCGCCTGGACAAAGTCATGAGCGTCATCAAGCCCGGCGACTACCTGTTCATCCAGATGGGGCACAACGACCAGAAGGAGAGGGGCGAGGGCGTAGGAGCCTTCACCACTTACAAAGCGGACCTCAAGCGCTTCATCGCCGAAACCCGGCAGCATGGCGCCACGCCCGTGCTGGTGACGCAGTGGTTCCGCGACGGCAAGTTCGGCATCTTTCTGCACTGGGGCCTTTATGCCGTCCCCGCTCACCAGAGCGAGTGGTACGTCCAGCATATGTACGGCGATCCCGAGATCATCTCCTGGCACAAGGAGCACTTCGGCCCGCAGGCCGGCCTTGCGACCGACCTCTACGATCCCCAATGGGCCGATTTCTATAGCATGGCCGACCGCAGCCCCGAGGCGCGCCAGAAGTTCCTCGAAGACTGGGTGGCGCGCAACTTCGAGCTGATCGACAAGCACCAACCGGACCTGATCTATTTCGACAACGGCGTCAACGGCCGCGACCTCGATCCGCAGAAGCTGAAGGTAGCCGCCTACCTGGCCGGCACCCTCAAGGATTACGAGCGGCAGATGCGCGGGCCGACCACCATCAAGGACTATCCGTGGGAGGTGGACGACTCCGTGCATCAGCGCTGGGGCTACCTCTCGGACGCGCACTATTGGAATGTGAGCGAGATCGTGTGGCGACTGGTCGAGAACGTCAGCAAGAACGGCAACCTGCTGCTCAATTTCTCTCCCAAGGCCGACGGCGCCATCCCCGACGAGCAGGTGAAGCTGTTCACGCAGGATGCCGAAGGCCTCAAAGTCGCGATGCCCGCCGAACAACCTTGTCAATACGCCTTCACGCTCAACATCACGTCGTCGCCCATCGACGCGCGCGCCAAGGGCGCAACCCCCATCGTGTGCTCCCTGATTCCCCGAAAGATCTGGAAGGACGGAAAGATCGCCCGCAACTCGGAAGACTACGGCAAGTGGGCGGCTGATGTGGCCGCATCCGAAAAAGCGCCGTTTGTCGATCTCAACGAGATCATCGCGCAGCGGTACGACCAGCTCGGCCCCGAAAAAGTGGAGCCGCTCTTCGCCGACCCGCACACCCACACCAGCCGCGTGGGCGCCGAACTCAACGCCGAGTGCGTGATTGCGGCGCTGAAGGGCCTCAAGAGCAATCCGCTGGCGCCGTACTTCACGGAGAAGGCGGCGGCAGTGGCTCCGTGGGCGGCTGCCTGGTGACCCCGGCGGTGCGCATCACTTCGATCATCGGCAACATACCGCATCGGATGGCGCTGGCCGGCGGATGGATCGATCAGCCGTTCGTATCCAGGCACAATCCGTCGCCGCCGGGCTCGATGGTGGTGGTGTCGCTCGAACCCAACCTCTGGTTCATGGACCGCTGCGGCATGGCCAGCGGCACGCGCAAGGTCGCGTTGGAGTTATGGGGCGGCGGCGTGCCCGACAGGGCACCGGCCGAGCTGGTCAGGGAACTTTACCGGGCGGAGAACAAGGACAAAGCGGAACCCTCCGGGTCGCAGGACATGATCGGGTTGCTGTATCCCGGCGTGAGCAGGCTGGATTACGATGTGGAGTTCGAGGGCGGATATTTTCCGGCGCATATCGAGTCGAATTGCGACCCCGGGAAGGCCCGCTGGCTGGAAGAGGTCCTCCATCTCGTTCCGATCGGTCAAAGGCCGAAAGGTTATAATCCGCTCGGCATCAAGAACCTGGACCCCGAATGGATCCGGCAGTTGGGCCAGACGGGCAAGGACTGCTTCGACGCCATCGTGGCGAAGGACGTTGGCGGACTGGCAGCCTCGATGAACCACTCGATGCGATGCTGGGAAGCGATTCTGCCGCAGACGGTGATACATCCGACCATACAAATCGATCTCAAGCGAATCCTCAGCTACTACCAGAGCCGGTACGCCGGCGCCATGTACTCGGGGTGCGGAGGCGGGTACGCCATTGTAGCTTCCGAAGAGCCCGTTCCGGGGGCCTTGCAGGTGAAAGTCAAGACATGCTAAGAACTGGACCGGAGACATCATACAATACGCGAACCTGATTCTCGAATCCGCATGAGTTCCTGGGACTATCTCATCGTGACGGCGTCCAACGCCAGGCAAGCCCGTGCCTATGAGGCTCAGCTTCGGTTGCGGCGGGAACTCGGGTTGCTGCCGCAGGTTCGCGAATCCTTTGTCGTAGCCGATCTGGAAGGCCGGCGCATCGGCAGCGGCGGCAGCACCGTCTACTGCCTGGCGCAGGTGATCGAGCGCGAGCGCGCGCAAGTCGCAGAAGATGTTCTTCGCCGGCTGCGCATTCTGATCGTGCACGCCGGAGGCGATTCGCGGCGTCTGCCGGCCTACGGCCCGTGCGGCAAGATTTTTGTTCCCGTGCCCGGCGAAACCCAAACCGGCCTGCCCGCCACTTTGTTCGATCTGCTGGTCCCGGAATTCCTCGGCTTGCCCCAGGGCGCGCCCGGCCGCGGCCAAATCGTGGTGGCGTCCGGCGACGCGCTGGTGCGTTTCGACGCTTCGAATGTGCGTCTGGACCGGCCCGGCATGACCGTGCTGGGCAGCAACGCCGAGCCAGCCGAGGCCAGCCGGCACGGAGTTTACTGCCTGGGAGCCGATGACTCCATCGCTCTCTACTTACAGAAACCGGCGGTGGAGGAACAGAAGGCCGCTGGAGCTATCAATGCCGCTGGAAAAACAGCGCTAGACCTCGGCGTGATGAGCCTGGACGCAGAGGCCGCCGCGGTGTTGCTCAACCGTTTCGCCTTCGCCGGCGAGGCTCGGGACTGGATTCTTCAACATGGGTTGGACCTCTATCGCGAGATTTGCTGCGCCATGGGCAGCGCCGCCACGGCCGAGAGCTATATCCGAAGCGCTCGCGGCAGCGGTTCCACCTGGTCCGAAGAGATGCTCGCCGAGGTGTATCCCGCTTTGCGCGCCATCCCCTTCCACGTGCAGCTTGTGCCGGATTCGAGCTTTCTGCACTTCGGGTCCACGCGGCAGTTGGTGGAGAGCGGCTTGGCTTTGGTGGAGCAGGTCGAAGGGACGCTGGCCATCAATAATTCCATGGCCGGCGGTGCGACAATCACGGGTCCCGATTCGTGGGTTGAGGGATGCCGGCTCTCGGCGCCGCTGGAACTGGCGGGATGGAACGTGGTGGTGGGGGTGGATGTGGACGAGCCGCTCCGGTTGCCGCGGGAGGCCTGTCTCGATGTGCTCCGCGGGCGGGACCGGCGCGGCGGCGCGGTATGGTTCGTGCGCTGCTATGGCATCAGGGACCAGTTCAAAGACTCCATCGCTCAGGGGGCGCGTTTCTGCGGGCGGCCGCTGCTCGACTGGATTTTAGCCGTGGGGATCGCGCCGGAGGAAGTCTGGACGGAGCAGGAGCGGAGCTTGTGGAATGCCAGGGTGTTCCCGGCCGAGCGGGACGCCGGCGGTTACCGGCGCTGGCTTTGGATGTACGCGCCCGAGAGCGCCAGCGAAGAGGAGAAGCGCGCGTTCATTTCCGCGGAGCGCTACAGCGCGGCCGAGATGGCGATCCTGGCGGACCAGGAAGCGTTTCACTTGCGGCGAATCGAGATGCGCTGACCGGGCTACCGCTTCGCCCTGTGAAGGACCATCGGCGCGGGTGTTTGCGGGCCGCGCCCTCCGCCTATGCTTCGCGACGGGTCGGAACCGTCGGGCGGTGGGCCGATGGTGGGGCGCGGTCCGGCAGGTTCAGCCGGGGCACCGCGTCCTCCTCGGCCGCCCGTGGCGCCGCCGGTCCGCTGAAGCTCGATGGCGTCGGGCTTCAGCGTTCCCGTGTAGGCAGCGTTGGCGGCGCTGAAGGAGATGTTGGCGCCATTCACCTTTCCATCGGTGATCGCGATGGGCGTGTCTCCGCCACCACCGAAACCGCCGCCGCCCTCAACGGTTCCCGTGAGGGCATTCCCATTTTGCTGGAAAGTGAAGACCTGGCTGGCTCCGCCCGCAGGTCTCCACAGGCCCGTGATGCCCTCGCCAGCCGGGGCCGCGCGCTCCCAAGCAGGCGCTTGGGGACGGAGCTTCACGGCTTTTGTGGAGATGGTGACGCTGGCCGGAGTCAATCCGGGCGAGCTTGCTTCCACCGTGATGGTTCCCGCTGCCTTCGTGGATTGCATCAGGGCCAGGCAGAGGCCGGAAAAGGCTTTGCGCGAACTGGCCGTATCGGATTCGTGGCTGGTCGGGTCGCCGTTGCCGACGCCGATCACCTTGCCCTGGCCGGAGACGCGAAAGGTCACCTGGTTGTCGGCTATGGGCACCGGGCGGTCCTGCGCGTCCCGCACCTCGACGGCGAACATCGCCACGTCTTCGCCATCGGCGGAAATCTCTTGCCGGTCGGCGGTGAGCGCGAGCTTCGTCGCCGGTCCGGTGGTCTCGCGCTTGGCCGTCATCGCCTGCTTGCCGTCTTTGTATCCCCGCGCCTCAATCGCGCCGGGAGCATAACGGACGTTCCACGCCAGGTGCGAATCCTTCTTCATGTCCTTGGCGCCGAGGCTCTGGCCGTTGAGGAACAACTCGACCCGGTCCAGATTGGAGTACACCCAGACCGCGATCTCCTTGCCCTCAAAGCCCGGCCAGTTCCAGTGCGGGAACAGGTGCAGCACGGGCTTCGAACCCCACCACGCCTGGAAGTAGAAGAAGCTGTCCTTGGGAAAGCCGCAGGTATCGATGATGCCGTATTGCGAGCTGATGTTGGGCCACTGGTAGGGCGNNCCGGTGGTGGTGTAGGGGTCGTACGAGCCGACGTAGCCGTGTTCCGGGTCCATCGTGTAGATGCCGCGTGTGGCCACCGCGCTGACCTGCTCAGTGCCCATCACAGGGACCTTCGGATTGGCTTTATGGAACGCATCGGCCGCTGGATCGGCGTAGTTGTAGCCCTGCACGTCGCACGCGGCAAACCCGAACTTGCCCATGTTATTGCCGCCGTTCGGCGCGATGGAGACCAGCCGCGAGCCATCGTGCCTGGCCGCCAGCGCTTTCATCGTTGTCAGGATGAGCAACCCCTTATCGGTCCCCGCCGTGCCTTCTTCATTGCCCATCGACCACATGAAGACGCTGGGATGGTTGCGGTCGCGCCGGACCAGGTTCTCGAACTGGGAGAGGCCTTCGGGATTCGAAGACATCATGCGGGTTTCATCGAACACCAGCATGCCAAGCTCGTCGGCGGCGTTCAGCAGCTCCGGTGTTGGCGGATTGTGCGAGGTGCGCAGGGCATTGCACCCCATCTCCTGGAGCTTTCGAACACGGAAGTACTGCACCGCGTCCGGCACCGCCGCGCCTACGCCGGCGTGGTCCTGGTGATTGCAGGTACCCTTGAGCTTGACGGATTTGCCATTCAGGAAGAAGCCCTTCTCCGCATCGAACGCACAGGTGCGGATGCCGAACGGCGTCTCGTAGCGATCCGTGACGGCGCCGCCCGCCTCGACCTCGGTCACCAGCTTGTACAGATTACGCTGTTCCAGCGACCACAGCGCGGGCGCCTTCACCACCACCTGCTGTTCGTAGACGTGCTCGCCGCCCTCCGCGATGGACGCCGGCGCGGTGGCGGCTTTCCCCACCGCCTTGCCCGCGGGGTCGAGAATAGTCGAGGTGACGCGGGTGCTCTCGGCGCCCTTGCCGTGGTTTTCCACCTCCGTGCGAATCTGGACCGTGGCTTCGCCGGGGTGCACCTCGGCGCGCGCGAACGTGCCCCACTTCTTCACGTGTACCGGGTTGGTCTTCACCAGCCAGACGTGCCGGTAAATGCCGGCGCCCTCGTAGAACCAGCCGTCGCTCTGGGTGGCGTCCGCGCGGACCAGCAGCACGTTCTTTCCGCCGGGGGAGGCGAAATCGGTAACGTCGAAGCTGAACGGGTCGTAGCCGCCGATGTGCCTGCCGATGTAAAAGCCGTTGAAGACGACCGTGGCCTCGCGATACACTCCGTCGAACTCGATGGTGATGCGCTTACCGGCGTCGGAGGCCGGGAGTTCGAAGATACGGCGATACCAGCCGATGCTGGTGGCGGGGTACGTCCGCCCCAGTGGATAGAACCCCTTGCTGGAAAGTGCGGGATCGTTTTGGAAGGGCAATTCGATGGCCCAGTCGTGAGGCAGATCGACGGCCTTCCAGTCGTTGTCGTCGAAGAGCAGCGTGCCGACCGGGCCGAAATTCCCGGTCTTGGAGAAATTGCCCCTGAAATTGAAGTCCTGCGCCGCGTCGGCGGCGTGACCGAAGTGGAAGCGCCAGCCGAAATCCAGCAGGAGGCATTCCCGGCCGGGTCCCGCAGCCGCGGTTGCAGGTGGCACGGTCCGGTCCTGGGCTGGGTCGCCAATGGCGATCTCCGCCGCCGCTACAACCGCGGCCGGCGCGGCCAGACTGGTCTTAAACATATCCCTACGTGTCAAGTTCATGTCGATCTCCAATCGCTCAGCATAACACCGCTCCCTGACGGTCGCGGCTCGGAATGAGGCGGCGCACTGAGCCGCAAGCGTAAGCGAGCGGTGGGCCTAAGTGACATTGGCCAGTAAGTCAAAGAGCATTGTACTTACTAGACAGGGTAAATGGGGTATAATTTTTCACATGCGTCTTCGATTCATATTCGCTCTTGGGCTGAGTACGGGCATCATTGGTCTAACCGGCATGTTGGTGGCGCAGAACCGCATGAGTTTTTCGCGGGTGGCGCCGGACGGCGGCCACATCGGGCTGGGCCTGGCGCTTCGTAAGCTGAGCGTCTCCGGGACGTTCATGCAGTGCCCGGCGCACCCCGACGACGAGACCAACGCGCTGTTCGCCATGTTCGGGCTGGGCATGGGCCTGCGTGCGATCGACCTGCAAAACAATCGCGGCGACGGCGGGCAGAACGAAATCGGTCCGGAGCTGTTCCGGGACATGGGCGTGCTGCGCACGTCCGAGCTGCTGGCGGCGCACCGCCTCGACGGCGCCGAGCAGTACTTCACGCGCGCCATCGACTACGGCTACTCGTTCGACCCGGAGGAAGTGATCGGGAAGTGGGGCCGGAAGGAGATTGTCGGCGACTACGTCCGGCTGTTCCGCACCCTCCGCCCCGACGTGGTGCTCACGATGAACATTCAGGGCCGCGGCGGGGACCGGGCCCACGAGGCGACCACGATTCTGGTCCGGGAAGGCTTCCGCGCAGCCGGCGATCCCGCCATGTACCCCGAGCAGATGAAGGAAGGGCTCCGGCCCTGGCAGGGGAGGAAGCTATACTTCTCGGGCGGCTTCGGCGGCGGAAGAGGCGGCCCGGCACCAGCAGCAGTGAAGCTCACCCCGGTCAGCACCGCGGCGTACGACCCGCTGCTGGGCCGCACTTACGCGGAGATCGGCGCCGACGCGCGCGGCATGCACAAATGTCAAGGGACGGGTGGACTGGGAATGCTGCCCGGAATGGCCGGTGGGCGGGGCGGCCGCGGAGGCGGAGGCGGCTACCAACTCATGGACAGCACCATTTCCGGACAGATGGCGAAAGACGAAACGTCGCTGTTCGATGGCGTGGGTACGAGCCTTGCGGCGGTGGCGCAGTTTGCCGGGCCCAAGCCGCCCGAGGCGCTGACGGCCGGGCTCGAGGCAATCGTCAACGATGCGAAGCGCGCACGGATCGCGTTCGAAGCCGGTAACGACGCGGGCGCCGCCGCGCCCATCGAGGACGGTCTCGCCAAGTTGCGGGCGCTGCGCGCGCGGCTCGGCTCGCTCGGGCTGAGCGACGCGGCGCGGTACGAGATCGACTTCCGTCTTCAGAACAAAGAACGCGACTATGAGGAGGCCGTCCTGGCCGCGCATTACATGACCTTCGACGCGCTGGCCGACGACGGGCTGGTGATCGCCGGGCAACCAGTGAGGCTTTCGATTGTGGCTGTGAACCGGGGCGCGGTTGACGTGAGCGTGACGGGCGTGGCGATTGCCGGTTTAGACACGTCCGGCCGATGCGCGCCGGAGCCGGTGAAAAAGGACGGCGTTTACTCTTGCACCGTGGAGGCGCACATCCCCAAGAGCGCGAAGCCGACGACGCCGTACTTCCACGACGATTACTGGAAGAACCCGTCGAATCCGGCCATCGACATCTTCGATCCAGGCGTGCCATTCGGCGTCCCGTTCGCACCGACGCCGTTTCGGGTCACCCTGCATGTGAAGGCGGGGGATGTCGAGGTCACCAAGGAAGTGCCGGTCGCATTCCGCTACGTCAAGGACATCTACTTCGGCGACAAGCGGATGGAACTGAACGTGGTTCCGGCTTTCTCGGTGAGGGTGACGCCGGAGCTGGCGGTGATTCCGGTGGCCGACGGAGGAGCCGCGGCGAAACCCGTCGAGCGCGAGATCCACGTTTCGGTGACGAACGGCACGAAGGGCGCGGCGCAGGCCAGCGTGGCGCTGGAGCTGCCGGCGGGATGGAAGACCGCTCCCGCGAGCGTGCCGCTCGGCTTCGCGCACGAGGACGAGTCGCTCTCGGCGCGCTTCCAAATCACGGCGCCGGCGCAGGTGAAGGCCGGCGAGTACATGCTGCGCGCGGTGGTGACATCGGCGGCGGCGGGGGACGAGAAGTTCGCCAACGGATACCAGGAAATCGAGTATCCGCACGTGGAACGCCGGCAGGTGATCAAGCCGGCCGAGACGGCGCTCAAGGTCATCGACGTGAAGGTGGCCCCCAACCTCAACGTGGGCTACATAGTGGGCGTCGGCGACCAGGTGCCGCCGGCGATCGAGCAGTTGGGCGCGAAGGTGGCGTTCATCGACCAGGATGAATTGGCGTGGGGCGACCTGTCGAAGCACGACGTGATTGTGACCGGCGTGCGCGCGTATGAGCGGCGCGCCGATCTTCGCGCTTACAATCGCCGCCTGCTGGATTACGTGGAACGCGGCGGAACGGTCATTGTTCAATACAACAAGATGGAATTCAACCAGGCGGAATACGGTCCGTACCCCGCGAAAGTCAGCGGAAACCGCGTGTGCGATGAGACGGTGCCCGTCAAAGTGCTGGCGCCGGCGCACCCGGTGTTCAACTATCCGAACAAGATCGGCCCGGCGACGTGGGCTGGATGGGTGCAGGAGCGCGGCCTCTACTTCCTGGGAGAAAAGGACGCGAAGTACACCGACCTGGTATCGATGACTGACTCGTTCAAGGACAATCCGGGAGAGAAGCTAGGGTCATTAGTCGAAGGGCGGTACGGCAAGGGCCGGTGGATCTATCTGGGCCTCGGGCTATGGCGTCAACTGCCGGCGGGAACGGACGGCGCGTACCAGTTACTGGCTAACTTGATCAGCCTGCCGAAGTCGGCGGGGGCGGCGAAGAAGTGAGTGGGGGAAACGCCAAGCAGGCCAGCCTCAGTGAGGGAGATTGTGTGGCGCTGACCCTCAACAGCGACGGCAGCATCGCCTTGCGCCCGACCCGGCGAAGGTACGAACTGTCGGAACTCGTCGCTCGGATCACACCCAAGAATCGGCACCGGGAAACAGGCTGGGGACAGCCTCAAGGCGAGGAATCCTGGTGAGGGCTGCCTTGGTATCGGAGGCCGGTAATTATGTCTGGTTGACGTTCGACCCTCAAGCGGTGGGGTCGGTCCGCCCAACTTCCGAGTGCGTGATCCAGGCGCGACGATTCGGAATTAGACTACTTCCACGTCCGACGGTACGATGTCCATCCCCTCAAGGACGTTCCCAGACCCATCCAGAAGTCCCCTGCGTGCCGCCGCCTTCCAATTCAATTGTGACGCTGGTAATCCAGGGCACTTCCGGCGATTGCGGGTGAATACGAAGACTTCGTTCAGCAAGTCTGCCGCCGCCGAAGCGCTCCCAGGTCTCGCGGTTCTGAGCGTAGATCACGGAGCCCTCTTGAGGAACCAGCAGGCGCACCTCTGCCGCCACTCGTCTTTGCGCGATGAGGATGACACGTGCGGGAAGCCCAAACATCCCCGGATCGCCACCTTGCCACACGAGTCGACCGCGCAGTCCGGATTTCCGCAAAGTTTCAAGTTCCGCGGAGTTGATATCAGGTGTAGGCCGGTTGAGATACGCCATGTCCGGCGATGGTTGAAGGCGAGGATTCCGAAGGTCATCAGGAACAGGCTCATACTCTAGGTTCTGGGGTCCCGGAAACCAGCGGATCTTAATAACCGTCAACGCAGTGCGCCTGAAACCCAGTTCTGCGGCTTTCAAGTACCACCTTTGAGCCTCATCGAAGTCTTGTGATGTGCCGCGCCCCATCTCGTGTAAGCACCCGATCGACCACGCGGCAACACCAAGTCCCGTATCGGCGGCCTTGCGGTACCAGTGCATTGCTTGTGTGTAATCGTGCGGAACACCTTGAACCTCTTCCAGTGACCTGCCGAGCCAGAACATCGATATAGCATCTCCAGCCTCGGCGGACGCGCGTAGGGTAGCCACTGAACCTTCAGCATCGCCCTTGATGAGCAACTGCTTCGCGTCCCGCGGCATGGGCGGCCATCCATTGAACTGTGCAGCCAGCGGGAAGCCCAGGAAGAGCATCCAAAACATCCGAAGCATGCCAGTACTGTAACACAGGTTCGGTTGCTTACCACGCCTCTACTGGTCTCCGGTGTGTGGTCGCACACTCGGAAACAGTCCACTTGGGCAATTCGGTGGCTGCCCCCGGCGGAGAGCTTCGCCCAATAGTCATCGACTTCCTGCTGTGAGTCGCATCGCACAACGAACGAGACTGCTTCGGTGAACTTGAATAGCGGACCACCGTTGAGGGCGGTGAACATCTGGCCGTCGAGTTCGAAGGCAATGGTGAGGATGCTGCCCTTCGGCCCGCGGCTGTCGTCGGCGGTGCGTAACTGGTCAAGGCGGCGCGAGTTCTTGAATACAGTGAGATAGAAATCGACAGCCTCTTCGGCGTTCGAGTCGAACCAGAGAAACGGCGTAATGCGAGGAAAGCCTTGGAGAGCATTCATCGAAATCACCCAGCCTCCTTGCTTTTGACATGTTATCACGGCCGGTACGCTACGCTGAATAGAGCTGAACAACATGAAGACCAACGCAGTGCGGCTTCTGGATACACTCGGCGTCCGGTACGAGTTGCGCGAGTACGAGGTTGATCCGGCGGCCTTGGAGGCGGAGGCGGTGGCTCGCAAGATCGGGTTGCCTCCGGAACAGGTGTTTAAGACGCTCGTGGCGGGCGGGGACCGAAACGGCATTTGCCTGGCAGTTGTACCAGCGAACATGGAGTTGGACGAAAAAGCGCTCGCGCGGCTCACGGGCGATCGGAAGTTGGAACTGGCGCCCCTCAAAGAAGTACAGTCACTGACCGGATATGTCCGCGGCGGCGTGACCGCGCTGGCCTGCAAGCGGGAGTATCCGGTGTTCGTGGATGAGACAGTGGAACTGTTTGATGTGATCTCCGTGTCTGCGGGCGTGCGGGGAACACAGATCGTGCTGAAGCCCTCGGATTACCTTGCGGCCGTCAATGGCATTGTGGGAGCTATCACCCGGAGCAAACGGTGAGGTCTTCACCTCGCCGCCCGGTCCCATTCCAGAACTTTCTCCACGACGCAATCGACCTCCTCGGCGGTCAGCTCGGGAAACATGGGCAGCGAGACGCAGCAGGCGGCATTGCGCTCGGAGTTGGGAAGGGGGCCGGCGATGCGGGCCGGCTTGCCCCAAGGGTAACCTTCCTGCTGGTGAATGGCGATGGGATAGTGACACTTGGCGTCGATGCCGTGGGCGGTCAGGAAACCGAGCAGTGACTCGCGATGCTCCGGCTTCTTCGTCTCGATGACATACAGATGATAGATGTGGCAGTTACCGGGTGCTTCGTAGGGAAGATGGATGTTGGCGGCGTCACGCAGGCCCGCGGAGTAGCGCGCGGCCCACTTGCGGCGCAGGGCGTTCCATTCGTCGAGGTGCTTCAACTTGGCGCTGAGCACTCCGGCCTGCGGGTCGTCCAGGCGGCTGTTGTAGCCCATGCTGTGGCAGGATCTTTTGCCGGACCCGTGGTTGCGCAGCTTGCGGATTTCGCGGTCCACATTCTCGTGGTTAGTGAGGACCGCGCCGCCATCGCCAAAACAGCCGAGGTTCTTCTGGATGATGAAGCTGGTGCACGCAGTGTCGCTCAATTGGCCGACGGTGAAGCCGTCTCCGCGGGCGCCGATCCCCTGCGCATTGTCTTCCACGATCAAAAGATTGTGCCGGCCGGCGATCTGGCGGAGGGCCTTCATGTCGGCGGTCTGGCCATATAGACGAACCGGTACCAGGGTCTTGGTCCGGGGCGTGATGGCGGGTTCGACCTTGGACGGGTGACGATGGCTGGGTGTGGGTGGACCGCAGCGGCATCGCGGCGCAACCGCGATCGGTGCTGAGCAGCGTGATTCGCCCCGACGAGATCCGGCTGGAGCGTTCGCCGGGGCATCACCGCAATTTTCTGGAGTGCGTGATCACGCGGCGCCGCACTATCGCGCCGCCGGATGTGGCGCTGCGGTTGGCGACACCGGGATACCTGGGCATTATCGCGATCCTGACCAAGAGCAAGATCAGGTGGGACCCGATCGCGCAGAAGATTTTGGATAATCCGGCAGCCGAAAGGCTGCTGGGGCGGACCATGCGAAGTCCGTGGCGTATCTGAGGTGGAATCATGATGAAGCGAGCAATTCAACTGGTAATCGGTACAGCGGCGACGCTGGCTCTTTGGGCGCAGGTGTCGCCTAAAGCCGTGCGCACCGCCGACGAGATGAACCCGCTGCTGGCCAAGATCGCGACGTACGGGTTCGAAGAAAGCCGCATTCCGCTGGCGCAGTTCACGATGTTCGTGCAGGATTCGCTGACCAATCCGGCACTGCTGAAACAGATTGAAGCGCGGCTGCTTCAATTCGTGCAGTCGGATGCCACGGCCGCTGGAAAGGACTTCGCTTTCCGCGAGCTCTCGCTCATCGCCACGGATGCCTCGCTCCCGGTATTGACGCCCATGCTGACGGCGCCCGCCACTGCCGAGATGGCGCGGTGGCCGAAGCGGCAGCGGCGGCGCTGGCGCTGATTGCCGACCGCCCGTCGCTGGGCGCGCTGGCAGCCGCGCGCGCCAAGGCCACGGGCGCGGTGAAGCAAGGCATCGATGAGGAGTGCGCCCAGTGCGCCGGCCAGTTCGCGGCGCGCGGCGACAACGCCACGGCAGTCCGCGTCTACCGCCAGTTGATCGGGCGGCAGGAGCCGCAGATGGTGCGCATCGTGGCCTTGGGCGGACTGGCCGCCGCCGAGGGCAATGCAGCCGTGCCGGCGCTGGTGGCCGAGGTCGAGTCGAAGGACCTCACGGCCGAGGCCGCGGCCCGCAACAGCTTGTACAACTTGCGCGGGCCGGTGATCGACCCCGCCATCGTCTCGGCAATCGGATCGTCGAGCGGCAAGGTGAAAGTGAAATTGATCATGGCCACCGGAGAGCGCGGCTCCGCCGCCGCGGCCGACGCACTGGTGAAGGCCCTCCAGGAGCAGGGCCCCGACGTGCACCGCGAAGCGTTGAAGGCGCTGAAGAACGTCGCCGGCCCGGCGCAGGTCCCCAGCCTGGTGGACGTTCTGGTGAACGCCTCCACGGCGGCCGACCGTAGGGATGCCTCGCAGACGCTGGCGCTGGTGTTGAAGAGATCGCAGCCCCCGCAAATCGGCGCCGTGCCGGCGGCGTATCAGAAGAACACCGCGGCGCAAGCCCGGCTCTCGCTTTTGGAAGTGATGGGCCAGACGTCGAGCGAGCAATCGCTCCCCGTGCTGCGCGAAGCGCTGAAGGACTCCAGCGCCGAAATCAGGCGCGGAGCCATTTTGGCGCCTACCGACTGGGCCGACGCCGCGCCCATGCCGGACCTGCTGGATTTGGCCAAGACCAGCGCAAACCAGTCTCTACAGGTGCTGGCGCTGCGCGGATACCTGAAGCTGGTGGCGCTTCCCTCGCAGCGTACCGACGCGGAAAGCGCGCGGCTGCTGGCCATTGCGCAGGCCGCAATGGCCGATGAATCGGTGACCAAGGAAGCCAAGGCCGCGGTGGATAAGATCAACAGCCTGGTGAAGTATAAGTAGGGTAGCGGGACCGCTACGTCCTATTCGACCACTTGGACAAGCTTGGGCGGCTGCAAGCCGCGGAGCCATCTTATCCGACAGATTCCAAACTCACGAAGCCGACAGGTTTCAGCCGCGCTTCTTACTGAAGCGACATCGTGATTCCCGCGCGACTGGAATAGCTCGATCCCACCGTAATCACAACCGGCTGGCTTCCGGACAGTCCGGACGGCATGATCGCGTTGACCTGGTACAGTCCAACCCAGCCCTGGGTCAAGCCTCCGTATGCGACCGTCGCGGCCTTCCCGCCTATCGTCACACTCACCGGCAGCACCGTAGTATTGAATTGATTCGCGGCGCTACCTGTCACAAACGAGGGATTGGTCGCACCGAGTCCCGTGGCATAGATCACCACCTCTTCTCCGGCGCTCGCCGGCTTTGCGGCGCTGACCAGCGAATTGTCCGCGTGAACGATCACGCCATCGCCGATACCACTCTTATCTACGGTGAATATTCCGGGCGAAGCCAGCGCCAAAGTAAACGTTTGCGTCCCGGTCTGCCCGCCCACCGTAACTGTAGCGGTCACCACCCCAGCAGCGGGACACTCGAGAGGAATCTGGGCGTTGATCTGGCCCGGGAAAACGTTGTAGAGAGGAAAGGCGTGGCCGCAAGCGGTAAGGCTGGTGTTCTGAGGACCGAGTTGCGTCGGAAGCGGCGTCACGTCGGCGTTGGCGCTACCAGCCGCAAGGAAGTTCTGTCCAAAGATAGACACGATCTGCCCGGGCGCCACCTGATTATTCGGCGCTGCCGTGAAAGAGGCGGCGCTGACGAAGCCTCCGGCATTGATCGCCGGCGGGCCTGCCGTGACGCTGCCGGAAACCTGGAAGGCATCCACCCAGACCCATGATCCGCCCGAGGCTGCACTGTGAGTTCCTGTGGCCACAATGCTGAGGACATGCGTGCCGGGGGCCAATCCAGTCAAGCTGTAGGTCGGCGTCTGCGCCTTCGAAGGCGTCAAGTATGTGTCCACTGTGGCCTGCAGCGCACCGTCCATGAAGACTTGCGCCAAGCCCGACCACTCGTCGCGATAGCCCATCCAGGTGATGGCCATGCCGTTGAACGTAAGATCCACGCGTGCGCCCGCATCGACGGCCAAGTTGACGTTGCCCCCGCTATATTGTCCGCCCACATTCTGGAACCAGTGTCCAGAATAGTTTGCCGCGACGTCGGTCTGTTCTACCAGGCCCGCGCCGGCAGCCATCGTGCCGCCGACAAGCGAACCGTTCTCAATGTCAAATGCGTCCACCCAAATCCATGAGGCGTCGGTCGAAGCGTCATGGGAGTGAATCACCTCGATCGTCATCCGGTGCAGACCGGGAGTCAGCCCTCGGACGGTGAACAACCGTTGCTGATAGATCGTTGCGCCCGAGGGGTTCGACGTGTCCACCGAAATAGGCACACCATCCAGCGTCAAGTAACACATTCCGGAGTAATAATCAGAGGCGCCGATCCAAGTGATTCCCGTGCCGTTGAAGATAACAACTGCCTGCGACCCTTTCAAGTTTGCCAGCAGAGCGGATCCTCCGCTCTCCAGGGAGTTGGTGTTCGGGTACCAGGTTCCGGTGTAGGTTATCCTCGGATCGTTCTGCTCGAAGCGCGTGACCGTCTGCGCGAGAACAGCACCAGGCAGGTTTGCAACCAGATATGCCAGGAGAATTCGATTCAACATAAGAGCCTCCCATACCTGTTCTGCGCGGCTTGCAGGCGAAGGTCTTTCCGGGCGTCGCAACTAGCTTGGCTTCACCGCCGGAGGGTCCCCGCCGCTCCTCAAGTAACCTTTTTCAATGAATAGCTCAATGCCGCTTAGTCCGACACGCAACTCACTTTTCCTGTATCGGGGTTAGTATGGCGATGCTGTCCGGCCGGACATGGTGCGGCTTGGCCCTGCTGGCCGGTCTGGCCCGGTTGTCCCGTCTGGCCCGGTTGTCCGGCCTGGCCCGGTTGTCCGGCCTGCCCTGCCTTGCCCGACTGCCCGGTCTGGCCCGGTTGTCCAGCCTGTCCTGCCTCGCCCGGCTGTCCCGATTGGCCCGGTTGTCCAGCCTGTCCTGCCTCGCCCGGCTGTCCCGATTGGCCGGGCTGTCCAGCCTGTCCCTGCGCTCCAGGTTGTCCTTGCTGTGGCGTTGTGTTTACAGTGCAACCGCCAAGAAGTAACATGAGCGCGATTACAACTATACCTAGCGATGCCTTCATTTAATTCTCCTTTGTGATGTTGCTCAACGCAAAATGCTGCTACCGCAGCCTGATGGTACTTAACGACAATGATACCCATTCCGCACCACTGGGCGCTGTTCTATTTTGCACAGTCAGCTAAGAACATCACAGACCCCAAAAGGAGAGCAAGCGTAGCGCAGACCTCCGTTGGTCAGGTCCGCGGCTATTCCTAAGGAAGAACCACTTGCTGCCCGGCAGATTGGCGCCAGCGATGCGGGCAGGCTGGCGCACAAGGCACGCTGGCGCGAAGCATGGTGTCTTTATGCTGTTGTTTGGCGCTGATGGACACTGGGCAGCGCACGCAGGGAGCAAGTCGCGGCGGCGGTCACTGGCCCGAAAGTGGGGTGGTGGCCGTTAGGTGGGTTGTAGGAAACTTGCCCGAAACGATGTGAAAAACACCCCTTGCCGACTGCATGCATAAATCTTTCAAATCCCCCAAGAATCGGTCTGGCGACTCCTCAACTCGATGTCTCAGAGAGTACCCCCCAGGGCCCCCCCAATTTCCGGGAAAATTGGCTTTTTGCGCGTCTAAGTCTAGTGTTTGCAATGCGAGGCGGCTAAAAGCCGTTCGGCTGTTAACCCGTTTTCCGCAAACAGATGTAGTAGTTAGACCATTTTCTTACGATCGGAACGTGTAACCGAGTTTCACGAGGTATTCTTTGCTGGCCTTGGCGGTCTCGAAGGGAGTCATGGGGGCGTCCCGGCGGCCGTCCAGTTCGACCATGACGAACTCGGGGTCTTTCGACGTCTCCAGCACGTCCATTACTGCCGGAATATCCACCTTACCTTGTCCCAGAGGGCTGTAGCCGGCCCAATTCGGGCCATCGAGAAAGTCTTTCAGATGGACGCTGTGGATGAGGGGCGCGAAATCCTTGACAATTTTCACCGGGTCGGACCCGCCCTTGGCAAGCTGCGCGACATCCGGGCCGAACTTCACGTACTTGGTGTCCACACTCTCTAGAACCGCGTATATCTCGTCGTGCGTCATGACGCAGGTGTTGGTGTGCGGATGTAAGGTTGCCACCAGGCCGATGTCGTTGAGGGCTTTGGCGGCGTCGTTCAGAGTGGCCACAATGCCCGGCTCGGCGGCCGCCGGCGTGGAACCCGAGGCGCCGCCACCGGGAAGCCGGGAATTGTATCGATCCATCTTCGACCGGTACATGGAACTGCGGCCGCAGGTTGAATTGCGGGGCTAGATTCGTGCAAGCTTACAGCGTGTTCAAGGAGGCAGCGTGAAGCTAACAGGCAAGGTGGCCCTCATCACGGGCGCCAGCCGAGGCATTGGCCGCGGCATTGCGGAGGTGTTCGCCGAGGAGGGCGCGGACGTCGCGGTAAACTACGTGGCCAGCGCACAGGCGGCCGAGGATGTCGCGGCGTGGATCCGCGGCAAGGGGCGGCGAGCTGTAACGGCGAAGGCCGATGTGGCGAATCGGGCCGAGGTGGAGGAAACATCGTCAATATCGGCTCGGTTCAGGCCGGCAAGGTTCTTCCCGGACGCACGCACTATGCGCCCACCAAGCTGGGGCTCGAAGCGCTGACCCGTAACATGTCCGCGAAGATGACGCCATTGGGCATCCGGGTAAACTGCGTCCACCCTGGTTTGATCGATACGGACATGACGGCGTGGGTGATGAAGCGGCCGGACCGGACCTGAGCATCGATGGCTCGCCGCTCACGCGGAATTCGTTGTGGACTCAAACTATAACGACATTGCGGGCCAAAATCAAGCCGCGGAGGTAGAGGATATAAAGGATGGGTGAGGGGTGCCCGGAGAGTCGGCGACTGGCCAGGCATGCTTGGCCCCTACACTTGCTCGCCGAAATCTTTCTGTAATATCAGGGCCACAGTTCCGCGCAGGCGGGCCATACCGTCTTCGTGCGCGGGGATTACGCGAGGAGCGCAGCCGCCCGGCAGCACCTGGGCCCGGACTTCGGATTCAATCACCGGCCCGAAGCGATGCCAGGAGCGGGTAAGCTCGCCGACTACCACGATGCGCTCGGGTGCAAGTCCGGCCACGATCATGCGCATGCCGCGGCCCAGGTAGTGTGCCATGGTGTCCAGAGCCCCAGCGGCCCGAATGTCACCCTGGTCGGCGAGACTGAGCAAATCGGTGAAACTGAGGCCGCCGGCCCCCGAACCGGATTCGAGGTAGTAACGCAGAGCGGCGCGATTAGAGGCGAATACTTCCCAGCAGCCACGGCCGCCGCAGCCGCA
Organism: Bryobacterales bacterium; assembly: GCA_003170915.1. Lineage (GTDB taxonomy): Bacteria > Acidobacteriota > Terriglobia > Bryobacterales > Bryobacteraceae > Fen-178. The sequence goes on from PMYB01000120.1 coordinate 26,184, forward strand.
GATGGGGCCTTTTGAATCGAGTGGCACGTGGCCAAACTCGCCGGCCATTCCGTGCAGGCCGCGCAGGAGCTGCCCGTTCGCCAGGATTCCAGTGCCGATGCCCTCGGAAACCGTCACCACGACCAGGTTGCGCCCCTCTTCCACGCGATCGAACCAGACGGTCGCCAGGACGCAGGCGTTGGCGGCGTTTTCGAGCTCCACTTCAAGACCCGTAGCTTCCATGATGGGATTGCGAATATCGAAATCGGGCCACTTGAGGTTAGGGGCGAAGACGAGCCTGTCCGCGCGCTGATCGAAACGGCCGGGCAGGCTGATTCCAATGCCTTCGATCTTCTTGCCGCGGCAGGAAGCCACGATGCGGTGGATGCATTGGATCAGCTCATCCACGGCTGTTGCTGGGTCCGAAGGCGTAGCCAACACTTCCCGCGAAGTGAACTTGCCGTTGGCGTCAGCCAGGGCTACGGTAGTCTGCACGGGGCGAATATCGACGCCGATGATGACGCGCTCGTCATTCAGCCGCAGGAACGTAGGCCGGCGGCCCCGCGGCAAGCGGCCGGTGGGGCCCTCGATCACCCAGGATTCCTGGATCAACTGTTCGACTATTAAGGAAACCGTGCTCCGCTGGAGCCCGCAGAGACGGGCGAGGTCCGCGCGCGAAATCGGGTGACGGGTCCTGATGAGGTTCAGGACGATTCGCCGGTTGATATCGCGAACCACCTCGCTGGACGCGGCCTGAATCCGCCTTGGTTCAGTCACCTTCAACTTGCCAGCCACCTCCGTCTTGCGGTCACGCAAAGGTAGTGTAACTCAGTTTAATGCACCAGGGCGCGGAATCCGCCGACAATCTCCCCGCGGCTCCTGGACCGCAGGACGACTTCGATTTTGTGCTTTTTCCGTACGCCGGATGAGGATGGATAGAAGCCCGCTACGTAGTCGTAACGGACGTGCTCCGCCAGGGACTTGAGGATAGCGGGCAGCACGTCCCTGGTGCTAACCGTGTCGAATGCCTGTCCGCCGGTGGCAGACGCTAGCTTCATGAAGCTTCCGATGGATTGCATCTTGCGCAATGGCCACGTTTTCGTATTCTTTCTGGTAGTTGCTTACAGCCTCGTCTGTCTTCTTATTCCGGGCGGCCTTGGCGGCCTTCTCGAATGCGTCGCGGGCCGCTGTGGGCGGTGTCTGGGCCTGCGCCAGCAAGCAGGCCAGTGTCAGGAAGACGGGAGCTAAGCATCTGTCGGGCAATAAGCAATCCACTCGGCGACGATCACTCCCTAACGGTCGCGGCTCGGAAAGCCCCTCGGAGCCGCGACCGTCGGGAAGCAGTTGGCTGCCCTATTTCAGAAACTCAGGCGCGCTCCCACCTGCAACTGGCGCGCGGTGGAGGCGGTGCCGGTGATCACGCTGTAGTTCCCATAGCTCTTGACGGAGCCATCGGAGTTCAACGTGGGTGCGGCAAAGGTGGCGTTCGGATTGGAGAACGTCGGCGTATTGGTCAGGTTGAAGGCTTCGCCGCGGAGTTGGAACTTGATCCTTCCTTCTTTGAAGCTGAAGGTGCGGGAAATGTTCTCGTCCATGTTGAACAAGCCCGGGCCGCGCAGGAGGTCCCTGCCGCTGGTCCCGAGCGTTCCGACAGCCGGGTTGGTGAAGGCGGTCCCATCGAAATATGGGGTGTTGGCGTCGTGGCCGCCCAGAATCTTGACTACCGGATTGATCTGCGTCGCCGTCTGCCCTTGGCCTCCGGCATTTGCGGAGTTGTTGGAGCCAAGGGTGAACGGCAGGCCGCTAAACCGGCTGAGGCTGCCGCTGATCTGGAACCCGCCGACGATCTGGGCAATCACACCCTGGTTGAGAAACTTGTGCCCTTTGCCGAACGGAAACTGGTAGACGTGATAGAGCTGGAAAGTGTGTGGGCGGTCGAAACCCGCCAACTGCTTGTTCAGGGTATACGACACCGGGTAGGCGCGGAACAAGCTGCCGTCGCCGTTGTCGCCGTTGTAATTATTAATCGCCTTGGCCCATGTGTAGGCAACGCCAATGATCGACCCGCCAAAGCGCTTCTTCAGATCGGTGTGCAGACCGTGGTACGTCATGTCGCCGAACGGCTCTACGAAGTTGAAGTCGCTGGTGTTGTATGGATAAAGCTGGCGGCCGGCATTACCCGTATTGGGGGCCGATCCGTTGATATTGACGTTCATCATCTGGTGCACGGCGTGCGTGCCTGTGTACCCTACCTCCGCCGTAAGCGTCGGGGAGAACTCGCGCTGGAAGAAGGCGTTCCAGCTCTGAATGTATCCGCGGTTCATATACTGGGGGAACGAGGGGCCCAGCGCGGTGGACGCCAGGTACGTCGTGGGGGACGCAGTGGTGGATGGCGTGATCTTGCCCGCCGCAATATCCGGGGGCGTCGGCGTCGGGAGGCCGGTGCGCAGCGAGGGTTGGGCAACCCCCGGCATGGAGACGAACTGGTACGTAGCCGGTTGGTTGTAATCCTGGTTGACCACCGAAGGGTAAGAGTTGCGCTGGTTGCGCATATTGTCCGGATCGACCGTAATTCCGTAACCCGCGCGAACCACCGTCCTGGCATCCAAACGGTAGGCCAGGCCCAGGCGCGGAGCGAAGTTCTTTTTGTTGGCGCTGGCCCCGGTGTCCCACGGCACACCACCCTCCCCGCCAATCAGGACGGTGTCGGTGGCCAGGTCGTACCGCACCGCGCCGTACCAGTTGTGCGCGAAGATCGGGTAGTATTCCCAACGCAGGCCATAGTTCACGGTCAGGTTGCGGGTCACCTGCCACTGATCGCGCGCGTACAGGCCCCAAGTCGAAAAACGCAGCGAGTTGGGGTTCTGGAACTGCGTGATCTTGCCCTCATGGCTGGGGTAGCCGAGCAGGAACTGGGCCCAGGAGTTGGCCGGCACGCCGTTGAAATTCACCGCGGGGCCGCCATTCAACGCCGTCAGGTCGCCGGCGAAGCCGAACGTCCCGCGCGCGGTGCCAAAGGTCCCGCCCTGCGGCTGAAAGTGATTGAGCGCATACTTCTCGTATTCGAAGCCGAAGCGCAGGTTGTGCGACCCGTGGGTCTTGCCCAGGTTGAACGCCGTGGTGTACTGGTTGTCGCGGAACTGGAACGGGCTGCCGGTATTGGTATTGCCGATGTTCGCGACACCCGTCACCTGGAATCCCGGTATGCCGTAGTAGTTCGGGCCGATGCCGTTGGTGCCCGGGATCTTCAACACGTTTAGGCCGTAAAGCCCGTCGGCCAGATCACCGTCGGCGCCGATGTTCTGCCGCGTGTACCCGACGTTGCCGTCCAACAGCAGGGTAGGCGAAATGGTATAGGTGAAACCCGCCGCGGTGGTCTGGACCCGGCCGCCCGCATGGATGGGGTTGCCTCCGCCAAACGCGTCGCCTGCCGCCGCGCCCAAAACGAACGGTGCGACGATATTCATCGGCGAAAGGCTGTAGCGCCCCCACACCATCAACTTAGCAGTGGGATTGTAGTTGACCTTGAAATCCCAGTTGTTCCGGTTGTACTGCGTGCCGCCATAAGCGTCGTAATTATTGGTATACGCGCTTGCCCGCGTCAAGGCCGGCAGCAGAGCCGTCAGCGTCGCCGATGCCGGGTCGATCCGGTTGGTGGGAACGATATTTCCAGCAAACGGCGTGCGGCCTGTGCCGTTCGCGTTGCCGGTGAGCGGATCGTAGATGGTAACGCCGGTGGCGCTGAAGTCTCCCGTTCGCATGGCCGCCGTGGGAAGCGTCAGATTCGTGGTGGCGGCGTATAGGCGGCGCTTGGTGCCCTGGAGGTCGGCGAAGAAAAACAATTTGTTCTTACCGTGGACGATCTTCGGTATCCAGATCGGTCCGCCTATCGCGAATCCGTACTGGTTGAAGATATTCTTGTTCAGCGGGCTGGTGTGGCTGAAGTAGTTCACCGCCGTCATGTCGTTGTTCTGGTTGTACTCGAACACCGCGCCGTGCAACTGATTCGTCCCCGACTTGATCTGGACGTTCACCGCCGCGCCTCCCGCTGCGCCCTGCTCGGCGTCGAAAGAGTTGGTGGTGATGTTGACGGTCTCGATGGATTCGGTCGGCGGCACGTAGGCGATATTCACCGGCAGCCACGGGTAGGCGACCACGGCGCCGTCGATCTTGGTGCTGTTGCTGGTAGAGGAGACGCCGTTCATGAAGAGTGTCTGCGCGCGCTGCGGATTGCCTGCCTCCGAGTTGGCCTCGCGGGCGGCAGGTGCGGCGGCGCCGGGGACCAGGTACAGCAGGCTCTGGAAATTCTTGCCTTCGCCGCCGGTATAGGGCAGTTCCACCACTTCCTGAGACGAGATGTCCGCGCCGACATCCGATTTATCCGTTTGCAGAATAACGGACGAGGCGTTCACTTCAACGATCTCGCTGGCGGTGGCGATTTGCAGCCCCATATCGACGCGCCGGACCTCGTTGGCGTTGACTCGGACGTTGTCCGCGACCACCGTCTTGAACGCTCTGGCAGTGAACGTGATCTTGTAAACCCCTGCCGGAAGGTTGCTGAAAAGGTAGGCGCCGCGCTCATCGGTGACGGCCTGCCGGACGACGCCGGTGTCCGTATTCGACGCTTCCACCTTGGTCCCTACTACGGCGGCGGAACTGGGATCGACCACGTTCCCGGTGAGCGATCCATAAAGAACCTGGGCGTTGACAACGCCGCAAGCCGATACCAGTACCAGCAACGCCACGGCGCACCGGATGGCAAACAAAACTCCGTTTTTCATTTGCTAACCTCTTTCGGTCGCGAGGATCGACTTCGTTTGGACTTCAAACTATATATACACCTTCACCCAAAAAAGTCAAGAGTGTCTGATTCCGCACTTCCGCGCGAAGGCCGCGTCGTCATCTAGCGCCGGACGCTGGGATCGCCGGTGGGCGGCGGAGCGTGGTCCTCCTTGCCGGGAGGGCCGAGCAATTCGCTGAAAATGGGCTTCAACGCATCCGCCCAGACCTGGTAGCCCTTGACGGTGGGATGGAGTTTGTCGCCGGCGTTCATCATGCCGTCGAACAGCCTGCCGTCCGGATCGGCCAGCCTGTCGTTGAGGTTGAGAAACCGGATCTTTTTACCGTCGGCAAGTTGGGAGAGATGGTTGTTGATCTTATTGATGGCAGGCATCACTGCGAGGTTGTCGTTGCGAGGGAAGATGCCTGTCAAGACGATGGTGGCGCCGGGGGCCTTTGTCTCCATGATTCGCAATATGGCCTGGATGCCCCTGGCGATGTCCGCTACTTTGGCCTCATCGCCACCAGGGGAGACGGTATTGCCGACGTTGTTGGTTCCGGCGAGCAGCACGATGATTTTCGGATTGACCCCGTCCAGTTCCCCATGGTTGAGGCGCCAGAGGATGTTTTGAATCGTGTCGGCGCCCCATCCGAAATCGGCCGCATTCCAGCCGAAAAAGTTCCGGTTCCAATTGGCCAGCAAATCCGGATAATCGGTTGCTCCCCAGCGGCGTGTAATGGAGTCGCCCTCAAAATAGATGTCGATGCGGCCCTTCCGGGCTTTTTCCAAAAGCTGGGCATGGGCGGCCAGCGAGTTCTGGTCGATTCGGGAAACGGGTTCATCGGCGGCAACCGGCGCCGATAGAATTTCGACGTAATCGAGCGCCGCGGGATCGCCGCCATCGGGTACGCCTTCGATGCGGATTGCATCCCCCGGGCGCAGAGCCATGCCGGAGATGACGCGCCGGACTGAGGCAGACGCGTCGATTTTCCGCGCCGGCAGATGGTCGGCCGCGGCCCATTCATCGACCACCTGGCTGGCCACCAGGACGCGAAAGCGGGCGACGCCGGTGGGCAGGTCGAAATACTGGATGTGGAGCGAATACCAGCCGGGCGCGCCGTCGAAACGCAGAGTGGCCGCGCATTGCGCCGTGGCGCACACGACGGCTTTTCCGCCGGAAGCGGCTTCCCACGGCACGACCTCCCTGACGGTGTAGCCATCGAGCGCCATTGACTCCGCCTCGAAACGGCCCGGGTAGTGGCCCACCCGGCCCTTCGCATCGGGGATACCGGAGGCGCGCAGAAACCACATCGTGACAGCGTCGCGCCACACCTGGGCCTGGCCGGCCTGATACTCGAGTTGTGCCAGCACCTCGCCGTACCGCTGGTCGTCAACCCGCCCTTTGAGCGGCTTCCAGGCGTCCGCGTATCCCGCGACGGCGTCCGCTCCTTCGTAGTGCGAATCGTAAATATACTGGATGACGGTCTTGCCGGAGTGCAGCTTGTAAGTGTAAGGAACGTGGTGCAGGAACAGCAGCAAATCGTCCGGACAAGTAGCGAGCGATTCGTACAGGCGGGCCACGGCGGGGTGATACTGCCCGATGAAACCAGTGCCGGTGGCCACCGTGCGATCCATGCCTGCGCCCTTTTCGTCGGCGTTGTGCCACTGTCCCCAACCGTTGCGCTCGGAGGCTTCCACGGCGACTCCATAATGATCGCCGGTGATATCGGTCAGGGTCTGTAGGCCGAGCGGCCCAGTGTAGTTTTCGTAGGTGCGCCACGAACTGAGTTGCATGTCGGCGACGGTCTCGACCACTTTGGGATCGTCTCCGAAGGTGAGACGCGTCCATTCCTCGGCGAGGCGCTGGGCGCTCAGATCGGGGTCCCACGCCAGCCGGCCGAAGCCGTAGAGATTCGCCATCGAGAGGTGGTTGCCCGCCCAGTCGTCGTCGAGCCCCATGTTGGCAACTCCCACGAAGCCGCCGGCAGGCCGGTGGAAGACTTTGCCCGCCACCAGCGCCTTGACGGGTGTCGGGGCCGCGGTCGCGTGCATGTCGAAATCGAGCGTCTCCTTCCACATGGGAACCAGAAAGACCGTGTGCCGGGCCTGTCCCATGTACTCCTGGGTGATCTGCAATTCAACCGCCTGGCTGGTCTTTTCGAGCGCGCCAAACAACGGAGATGCCGGCTCGCGCACCTGAAAATCGATGGGGCCGTTCTTGATCTGGATGACGACGTTGTCGTCGAACTTGCCGTCGAGCTCCTTGAAGTTGTCGTATGCGGCGCGGGCGCGATCGTTCTTGGGATTGCGCCAGTCCATGTGGTGGTCGTAGACAAAGCCGCGGTAAAAGAGAAGGCCGCCGTGCGGCTGGAGCGCGCGAGCCACCACATTGGCGGCATCCGCGTGTGTTCTTCCGTAAGCCGAAGGGCCCACGCGGCCCTCGGAATCCGCCTTCAATACGAAGCCGCTGAGGTCGGGGATGGCGCGGTAGAGTCGATCCACGGTGGATTTCCACCACGCGGCCACGCGCGGGTCGAGCGGGTCGAAGGTATCCAAACCGCCGACGGTTTGGGGGCTTCCGAAATCCACCGAAAGCGCCACCTGGACGCCCCAGGGGCGGAAAGCCGCGGCGATGCGCGCCACCTGCGGGATGAACTCGGAGGCCAGGATGCGCGGGTTGGCGTTGACGTTGTCGATGGAGCAGCCATTGATGCCGAGCGACGCCAGCAGGCGAGCGTACTCACCGGCGCGTGTGAGGTCCTCGCGCGCGTGGTTGTCCTCCCAGAAAATGGAGCGACCGCCATAGCCGCGCTCGATCGAGCCATCCAAATTGTCCCACTGGTTGACCCACCGTACCGGAGCGAAAGGCGCCTGCCTCTCATCCAGGTCGCCCACCGGATCGCCCAGAGCGATCTTCCGCAGAAGCGCGAACGCGCCGTACAGAACCCCGCGATCATTGGCCGCGGTGACAATCGTGTAGCGGGCGGCGCCGGCCCGCAGGGTCTTGAGCCAATATCCGTCCGGCTCCAGGTTGGCGGCGGCATCGAACTGCGGAAAGGCCTGTCGAATCGCGCCCAGCGTGCCGAGCACGATGGCGGATTCGGTGGGCAAACGGGAATCCACGCGGAGCGTCCTACCGACCATGCCGCGGATGCCGAGAAGCAATTCCCGCCGCGCGCTCTCGAGGGGAGCGGCGTCGCCTAGCCTCGCGACCACCGCCGGAATGGTCTCGCGGTATTGGCGGACAGGGCCGTCGCTCAGCGCCGCGTATCGCAACCAGGCAGCGCGGCCGGTTTCGGCGTGAAGACCGGCCGCCGCTAACAGGCCCAGGAGCGTCCAATTCAGGCAGCGTCGCATGTCAGTAGGGAATCCGCGCCGGCCGGTCGTCTTTCGGATCGGCCCACCGGTCGTTGGGAACAATCGGGGTCCAGCCGGGCCGGGCCGGGTCCTGGTCATAAGGGTAGCTCCCTAGCCGCTGGTAGAGTTCGCTGTACTGGCGAAGCTTCTCGCGATCGAGCTTGACGCCCAACCCTGGCTTGTCGGGCACGCGGATGGCGCCGTTTTCGTACTGCATCGGGCCGCCTTCAATGATGTCGTCCGTCAAATGATGGTAGTGGGCATCGGCCGCAAACGAAAGGTTTGGAAGAACCGCTCCGAGATGCAGCATGGTTGCCAGTTGGATTCCCAGTTCGCCCGAAGAGTGAACGGCGACGCCCAGTTGAAACGTCTCGCATACCGCGGCGGCCTTCACACAGGCCCGGATTCCGCCCCAAAAGGTAGTGTCGAGGAGAATCACGTCGACCGCCGTATCGAGCGCGTTGGCGGCGAGTTGCTCGAAGTCGACCACCACCGTATTGGTGGCGAGCGGAACCCGCACCATCTGGCGAGTGCGCCGCATTCCGTTGAGGCCGAAGACGGGATCCTCGAGATAGTCGTTGCGCAACCCCTCGATGGCCTGTCCGAAACGAATGGCCTGTTCGGTGGACCAGACGGCGTTGGGGTCGAATCGCAACGAGTCTTGGGGAAAGGCAGCGGCCAGGGCGCGATACGCCTCGAGCTCATAGTCCGGAGGGAAGACACCGCCTTTCAGCTTATGGGTGGTAAAGCCGAAGCGCCGCTTCAGCGAACCGGCATGTTCCACCAGTTGGTCGATGGTGCGCACCTCACCGGCGCCCGTCCGCGGGTCCGGATAACGGAAAAAGCAATAGGCGGCAAACGGAACGCGGTCCCGGAGACGCCCACCGAGGATGTCACACACTGGAACGCCCCAGGCCTGCCCCAGAATGTCGAGGCATGCGAATTCCAGCGCGGCCAGGACCTGGGTGCGGTTGTTGTAAAGCGAAGCCGTTGGATTGGCGATCAGGAAGCGCATCTCCTCGAGGCGCGCCGGATCGTGCCCCACCAGGTACGATTTCATGGCCCGGAACACCGCCTCGGCCGATTCCCCGCCCCCGCCCATCTCACCGAGCCCAACCAGGCCGTTGTCGGTCTCCACTTCGACGATGGTTCGCACAAAGCGGCCCCAATGGCAGCCATTGGCATGGCGCAACGGCGCTTCCAGCGGCACGGTGACACTGGTCGCCCGGACATCCACGACCTTCATAATTGGTTTCATAATACAACAATTGCCCAGCGGGACCGCCCATTGACACCTGCCTCGGAAACAGGAACACTGGTACATAGTTCGATCCGCGAACGAACTCCATGCGCCCCGAACAATGGCAGTGCTTCAAAAGGGCAGCCAAGCGCGCCGAGCCCATAGGGCACCCCGCCACGACACCCGTCGCGCTGATCGTTGACAGTCCGTGGATTCCCGGATATGTCGGGGTGAGCCACCTGGACTATTATTTGGACCCGGAACTCTGGTTCCAGGCAAATTTGCGGATCATACGCGAATTCCCCGATATCATCCTGATCCCTTCCTGGTGGGTGGAATACGGAATGGCGATCGAACCATCGGCGTTCGGCAACCGGATCCACTTTTGGCAAGATCAGCCGCCTGGACAGTCGGCGATGCTGAAGCGCCTCGAAGATGTGGACACCATGCCGGCGGTCAACCCGCAGACCGATGGGCTGATGCCTCTTGCGCTGCACCTCTACCGCATGCACCGGCCCCGCATTCTCGATGCGGGCTACACCATTCCGATGGTAGCCGCCCGCGGCCCGCTATGCCTGGCCGCATTCCTGCGGGGCGTTTCCGAATTCATGATCGATACCGTCGAGAACCCCGAAGCGGTGCACAAGCTTCTCGCCCTGACCACCCGGACTGCGATCGACTGGTTGAAGGCGCAAGCCGAGGCGATCGGAGACACAGTCGAAGGCATTCTGGTCCTCGATGACATCGTAGGTTTCCTTTCCGCCAACGCTTACCGCGAATTCGCACATCCTTATCTCAAGCAGATCTGCGACGCATTCCCGGCCGATTGGGTCAAGGTCTATCACAACGACGCCAACATCCGGCCGTTCCTGGCTGAGTTACCCGACACCGGATTCGACGTTCTGAACTGGAGCCACAAAATCGACATTTCGCAGGCACGGGAGAAGACCGACGGACGCCTCTGCCTGATGGGGAACGTGCCGCCGCTGGAGATTGGGGTTCGTGGCACGCCGGAAATGGTAAGAAAAACCGCGGGAGAAATCCTGGCGAAAAACAACGGCGCAGGCCTCATTCTCTCGGTTGGGGGCGGAGTCAGTCCGGGGATGCCGAAAGAGAACATCATGGCTCTCGTGGAAGCGGCGGGGGACTGACACCCGCGTCCCTTGGTTGAGGCCGCTTTTCATTGCCAGCGTGGCGGCGGATAATGAAGTTGAGGTCTATCATGTCTCTCGAACAGGCGATCCTGGAAGCTGTCCGGACCTTGCCGGCTGAGAAACAGCAGGAAGTTCTGAACCACGCCGCCAGGCTCCGTGACGAAGCAGGCAGCAAGATCCCCTTCAAGAGTGTCAAAGGCCTGTGGGCAGACCTCGGTATTTCGCTGTCCGCGGAGGAGATCGAAGAGAATCGCCGGGACATGTGGCGGAACTTCCCCACGGAAGACATCTGATGCCTGCTGTTGTTGTCGATACACACACCGTTGTTTAGTCGTGACAGGAAGATCCGGGCCTCCCAGGTCCAAACGATCTGGTAGCGCACTTAGGCATGATTCTCCGACGAACGGGAGGGCGGGTTAGAATCAGTACTTGGGACGGCGCCATGACGGCGCTGGCAAAGTAACATGCCGACGCGCATCCTGACTTTCTTTTCGCTGCTGCTGCCGGCCGTATGCGGCGCGCAAGGCTTGAATACGGTGGTGGGCATCCACGGCTCGCAGTTCACGATCAATGGACAGCCCACCTACACGCCGGCCTCCGGTTTTCCTTCCGCGAATCCGAACCTGACCGGGACTCTGCTGAACGTCCGCGCCGTCCAGGCGATTTTCGACGACGCGAACTATCCCAACCAGGGCTCCCGGCAGCATCCGTACCAGTCCAACACGCTCGGACCCATATTTTGGGACTACCCCGACGGGCCCTGGGATCCCGAGCGGAACGTGCGCGAGTTCCTCGCGGCGCTCCCGGACTGGAGGCGCTCAGGCCTACTGGCGTTCACCGTCAACCTGCAAGGAGGCGGCCCGCCGGACGGTAATTACGGAGAACGGGTTTACCTGCAACCGCACAACAACAGCGGGTTCGATCTGCAGGGCAACCTGAAGCCCGCGTATGCCGACCGGCTGCGGAGGGTCGTCACGGAAGCCGACCGCCTCGGCATGGTGGCCATTGTCGGATTCTTCTACTTCGGATCGAACGAGCGCATCCAGACGGCGCCGGACGATCGCTACGTGAAGGAGGCGATCGTCCAGGGGTGCCGTTTCCTGAAGAACCTGCCGCACCGGAACATCCTCATCGAGATCAATAACGAAACCAATCCGAATAGCTACAAGCACCGGATTCTACAGCCGAACGGCGCGCTGGACGCCGTACTGCTGGCGCAGCAGACGGTGGAGCGTCAGATTCCTGTCTCGATGAGCTGGTCCGGCGGGGTCATGCCGCGTGGAAGCCGCGGCGAGGCCGCCATGCGCGCCGTGGATTACGTCATGTTCCACACCAATGGCCAGTCGCCCGAAGAGGTCCACCAGAGCATCCAGGCGATGCGGCGGTGGCTGGGCTACGACCGCCCCGTGATCATCAACGAAGATGGTGTGAGCGCGTTCAACCTGCATGCCGCGGTTGAGGAACATGTGGGCTGGGGCTACTACGACAACGGCCTGGACAATTACCGGGATGGCTTCCAGGCGCCGCCCGTGAACTGGCGGATAGAGACTCCTCTGAAGTGGCTGTTCTTCGAGCAGGTGGCCCGCCTGACCGGTTCGCCGATTCCCGCGAGGCCGGAGTATTCCGCGCTCGAAGCCCCCGAGATCGAGCTCTTCGGACTCGAACCGAACCAGGTTCTCAAAGAACCAGCCTGGATCGAGGCGATCGTCAAAGACCGGCACCCGCGCTGGCCCATCAAGCGCGTGGAGTTCTACATCGACGGCGCGCCCTATAGCTACCGCAGAAGCGCGCCGTTCCTGCTCAACAACCAGGAATGGTGGGACATGGTGGACGTGGCGCCCGGCAAGCACGTCTTGCGCGTGGTGGCATACGATCAACAAGGACCGCGGTTCACGGAGATCTGTTCGATACTGGAAGTCCCGTTCGTGGTCGAGAAATGAGCGCGATATGAAGCAGGCCGTGATTACGTCGTTCCTGGGCAAGCTGCGGGACCGCTTTTGCGAGTACCAGGAGCCGCTATCCATCGAACAGAAACTCGAACGCATGACGCGGATTCCGGGCGTGAGCGGCGCCGAGGTGGTCCATCCGTACGAAGTCGATACGGCCGAGGTCATGCAGCGCCATCTGCGGCGGCTCAAGCTGGAGATTTCGGCGATCAATGTGAACATCAAGGCCGATCCGGCGTTTGCGAATGGGTCGCTCACCTCCCCGGATCCGCTGGTCCGGCGCAAAGCCTGCGAGATGATCAAAGCCGCCAAGGACTACGCCAAGGCGCTGGGTGCGGACAAGGTGACTTGCTGTCCGCTCAGCGACGGCTACGATTATCCGTTCCACACGGATTACCGGAAAGCGTGGAGCCGGATGGTGGAGGTGGTCCGCGAAGCGGCGGACTATGTGCCCGAGATTCCGCTCTTCATGGAGTACAAGCCTTCGGAGACGCGGGTACACTGCACCCTCGATTCGGCCGCCAAGACGCTGCTGCTGTGCCAGGCGGTGGGCAGCCCGCACCTGGGCGTCACCATCGATATCGGCCATTCCATTTATGGCGGCGAAACTCCGGCCGAAGCGCTGGCGCATGTTGCCCAGAGCGGGTTCCCTTACTACGTGCACATCAACGACAACAACGGCAAATGGGATTGGGACCTGATGGCCGGGACCTGCAATCTGTTGGCGTACATCGAGTTTCTTTACTACTTGAAGGAACTCGGGTACGACGGGTGGATCACGTCGGACAGCTCGCCCGTCCGCCAGGATGCCGTCGAAATGTTCGCCTTCAATGTGAGAATCACCAACCGAATCTGGAACTGGCTGGACCAGGTGGATCGCGAAGAGATCGGGCGCCATCTGGACCGCCACGAGTTCATGCCGGTTTTAAAGATGCTGGAACCGTGGCTTTTTGCGGATGTGAAGGCCGGCGCCAGCACGGTCTGACAGACCCCATGGAAAGCGCAGCGGAACCCGTCAAGAGCAAGGCAAAGACCGCACCGGCGCGGCGTTGGGCCGTGCTGGCGGCTCTCTTCTCGCTGGCGATGCTGACGATCGTCGATCGCGTGGCCATCTCCGCGGCCAAGGGAGACATGTCGCGAGACCTCGGGTTGACCGACGTCACGTTCGGACTGATTTTCGGCTCCTTCGCCCTCGGCTACGCGCTGTTTCAGATTCCGGCCGGCTATTTCGCGGACCGTTTCGGCCCGCGCCGTGTCGTGGCAGCGGTGGTAATCGCCTGGTCGCTGCTCACGACGACGACCGCGATGGTGAGGGGCGCGGCGCTGTTGATTGGCGTACGTTTCTTGTTCGGAGCGGCCGAAGCGGGTGCGTTTCCGGCTTCCGCCCGGGCCATTCGATCCTGGCTCCCGGTGCGCGAGACCGGGATCGCCCAGGGCGTGCTCTTCGGCGGATCGCGGCTGGGCGCGGCGTTCGGCCTGACGCTGGTGTCCTGGCTGGTGGCGTGGCTGAACTGGCGCGCGCCGTTCTTCATCCTGGGGGCCGCTGGAATCGCCTGGGTGACGGCCTGGCTATTCTGGTTTCGCAATACCCCGGAAGAAGTCAGAGACGTTTCGGAGACGGAGCTCGCTTACATTCGGGCGGGCCGGGCCGACCCGCCGCGACAATCCGGCGCGGGCTGGACGAGCGCCTTCGGGCACCGCGAGACCATCCCGCTGCTGGTGCAGTACTTCGCTTCGAATTTCACGTTCTTCCTGTGCTATAGCTGGCTGCTTCCGTATCTGCGGGACCGGTACCATTTGAGCATCGCGGCCGCGGGACTGTACGCGGCGATTCCGCTCTACTGCGGCGCCGCCGCAAACTGGGTGAGCGGGGCGGCAGTCGACACGCTCTATCGCCGGAACTGGGGCCGCCTGTCGAGAATTTTGCCCGCCGCCGCTGGATTCCTGCTCGGGGCCGCCGCCCTGGTGGGCGCTGTTCACGCGGTAACGATTGCGGGCGCGGTAGGCTGTTTCGCGGCCGCCACGTTCGGCGTGGACCTGACGCTCAGCCCGAGCTGGACCCTGTGCATCGACATCGCCGGCGACCGGACGGGCACCCTGAGCGGCGCCATGAACATGTTCGGTAACATCGGTTCGTTCGTAAGCTCCGTCGCGTTCCCGCTGTTGCTGCGCTGGACCGGCGCCTCCGATGCCTACTTCTACTGCGCGGCGGCTATCAACCTTGTGGCGGCGGGGCTGTGGATGGCAATGCGCGAGCGTGACCGTCTTCGAGGTTAACCGTATGCGACTTCCGATGGGCGCTACCAGCTACGTCTTTCGCTATCTGTTGGGCGATGCCGCGAACGCCCCGCCGCTCCCGGATTTGCCGCGGCTGGCGCGGACGGCGGGCCTGGAGCGGCTGCAGATCTGCGAAAACGCGCGTCCGCTGGAACTCGGCTGTGCCGCGTGGACGGAGCTTCAGCGTCAGGCCGGCGATCTCGGGCTCGAAATCAGCCTCGGTTGTATGACCCTCGACCCGGACGTCCTGGGCCAGTATCTCGACCGGACGGAGGCGCTGGGCGCCTCCGATCTGCGGCTCGTGTTGGAGTGCGAAGCGGGGACTCGGCTTTCGGCCGACGGGATCCGCGCCTTTCTCGACCGGGTAGTGCCCGCGCTGGAGTCGCGCCGTATTCGCCTCGCGATCGAGAACCACTTCGCAATCCCATCGAGAACGCTGGCCGAAGCCGCCGGCTCGTATCCGGCGGAAACCGTCGGGTTCTGCGTCGATGTCGCGAACTCTCTGCGCAACTTCGAGGACTGGGAGAAAGTGTTCGACCTCTTGGGAGACCGCGCGGTTTGCTATCACTTGAAGGACTACCGGATTGCCGGCTCGAACGTCGGGTTCTCGGTAGGCGGCGCGCCGTTTGGCGAAGGGCAAATCGACGCTCGCGCCATCCTGCGGCGCATTTTCGCGAAGACATCGGATCCGAAAATCTATCTCGAGAACTGGACGCCCTCGACAGGCGATCGGGGAAAAGATATCGCGACCGACGCGCGGTGGCTCGAGAAGTCGATTGCGAATCTTCGGAACCTTACGCGATCCCGCCACGCAGCAGCGACGCCGCCGTAGGCGCAGCCCCGCCCACGCCGGCCGCGATCCGCGGCTTCTCCTCCGACTCCGGTTCCTTGCCGCCTTCGCCGGGGGCAAGGAACAGGTTGGCATCGATGCCGTGCTGGCGCGTGTATAGATCGTAGTAGCGGCCGCGCGCGGCGTACAGCGACTCGTGCGTTCCGCGCTCCACGATGCGGCCGTCTTCCACCACCAGGATCTGGTCCGCGCGGCGAATCGTCGAGAGACGGTGCGCAATCACAAACGTCGTGCGGCCTTTCATGAGGTACGCCAGGCCCTCTTGAATCGCCGCCTCCGATTCCGAATCCAGGCTCGAGGTGGCCTCGTCCAGGATTAGGATCCGCGGGTCGGCCAGGATGGCGCGCGCGATCGAAACGCGCTGCCGCTGGCCGCCGGAGAGCTTCACGCCGCGCTCGCCGACGATGGTCTCGTACTTCTTGTCGAGCTTTTCGGCGAACTCGTCCACGCGCGCGATGCGGCAGGCCGCCAGCACCTGCTCCTCGCTGGCGCCCAGCCGCGCGAAGGCCACGTTCTCGCGAATGGTTCCGTCGAAGAGGAAGGTGTCCTGGAGCACCACGCCAAGCTGCGTGCGATAGGCGTTCAGCCGCACCGTGGAAAGGTCTGTTGCATCCACGCGAACCGCGCCCTGCGTCGGCTCGTGAAACGCCGCGATCAGGCTGATGATGGTCGATTTCCCCGATCCCGACGGCCCCACCAGCGCGGTCACCGTTCCGGGCGGCGAGTCGAAACTCACGTCGTGCAACACCGGTTTGGCGGGGTCGTACTCGAAGGTCACGTGCTCGAAAGATACGTAGCCGTGCAGCGCGCCGATGGCCTCGGTGCGCCGCGCGTCCTCGTCCTCGGGCTTTTCGTGCAGCACTTCCTGCGTGCGGTCGAGGCCCGCCAGCGCCTCGGTGATCTGCGTGCCGATTCCCACCACCTGGAACATCGGCGCCACCAGGAACGCCAGGTACGCGGTGAAAGCCATGAAGCCGCCCAGGGTCAGCGTGCCGGCGAGGATCTGGCGCGCCCCCAGGTACATCACGGTTGCGCCCACCAACCCCATCAGCACGGTTGCCGAAAGGCTCATCAGCGAAATGGCGGTCAGGCTGCGCAGCACATTATCGAGCAGGCGCTTGACGCCGCCCGCGAAGACGCCCGCCTCCTGGGCCTCGGCGTGATATCCCTTCACCACGCGCACGCCGGCCAGCGACTCCGTGAGCCGCCCGGTGACCTCGGCGTTGATCTTGCCGCGCTCGCGGAAGATCGGCCGGATGCGCCTGAACGCCTGGCTCAGCCCCACCGCAAACGCCGCGATAAAGAGCAGCGCCAGCACCGTGAGCAGAGGGCTGATGCGCAGCAGCAGGATGAGTGCAATCAATGCGGTCAGAATCCCGCCGACGAACTCGATCAAGCCCGTGCCGATGAGATTGCGGACGCCCTCCACGTCGGTCATGATGCGGGAAACCAGCACCCCGGTCTTGTTGGAATCGTAGTACGCCACCGGCAGGCGGCCCACGTGTTCCTGCACCTTGCGCCGCAATTCCGCGATCAGGCGTTGCCCCTCCTTCGAAATCAACTGCGTGAGGATGAACGAGGTGACACCCTGGATGAGCGTCGCCGCGAGCACCAGCAGCACCAGCGGCTGCAACATCCAGGTCTGGTGCTTCATGATGACGCCGTCCACCAGGAACTTGGTGGAGCCTGGCAAAACCAGGCCGGCGGGCCGGTTGATCAGCATCAGCAGGAAGCCCAACGCGAGCTTCCCGCGGCGCGGACGCACCAGGTCCTTCAATAAAGGAAGCACACTGCGGAAGTGCTTTGAACTTTCCCCCTTCGGTTTGGATGGCGCCACCAGATACCTCTTATGTCAGATTACACCTACCGAGCACCCGTTCCCGGAGATCGGCGGGCCCTTTCACCGCCAGCACCTCGAAACCCGCGGCGCGTCCGCTGGCCATGCCGGCTTCCGAATCTTCCACCACCAGCGCGGCACGCACCCCCAGACGTTGGGCGGCCAACAGATACGGATCCGGGGCCGGTTTGTGGTGCTTCACGTCTTCGCCGCCGACCAGCGTGTCAAAGTGCCGCCCGATGCCGCCGGCCGCCAGTATAGGCGCGATCTCCGTGATCGAGCTCGAACTCACCACCGCCAGCTTGTACAGGCCGTGCAGCTCGCTGAGAAACCCGTCCAAGGACGGATCGAACGGCGGCAACTGCGCCATGCGCGCTTGGAACAATTTCTTTTTCGCGGGATACAGCGCCCAAAGCTCTTCCCACTTTCGCGGCGGATCGGAGCGGGCCGCCATCATGCGCAGTATTTCGCGATCCTCCACCCCGATGCCGTGTTGGCGAAAGAATTCCCACTCCAGGGTGACGCCAACGGGCGCCAGCACTTCCGCCCAGCAGGCGTAGTGGACAGGCTCGCTGTCCAGAAGGACCCCATCGAAATCGAACAGGATGGCTTCGAATTCCGGCATGAGAGGCGAGTTTTCCAGCGTACCATGCGCCTCCGGGTGTGGTATGACTGAAACTGAGCACTATGCCAACCGAAGAAGAAATGCAAGCCGAAATCGAGCGGCTGCGCGCCGAGAATGAAGCGCTGAAAAAGCCCGCGCGCGGGCAGATGTCGCTGAAGGTGAGCGAGAAGGGTGGGCTCTCCGTCTACGGTCTGGGGCGCTTTCCCGTGACACTCTACCGCGAGCAGTGGGAGAAACTGCTGGCCATGGCGGACCAGATCCGCCAGTTCATCCAGGACAACACCCACCTGCTGAAGAAAAAGGAGTAGAGGCCGGGCATGCCCGGCCCTGCCGCGCTCCTTTGCTATCCTGAATACTAATTCCCCCAAGGGACAATGCTATGCGCGAATACCGCTACAAGACTCCCCACGGGATCGAGGTCACTCGCACCGTCTCGCAGGTCGTCTACCGAAGAGGGTTGGCGCATCTCGCGCGCGAGCTGGACCGCCACCGTGGGATCTATCTCTCCTCGGGATACGAGTATCCCGGGAGATATTCGCGCTGGGACATCGGCTCCACTTGTCCGCCGCTCGAGATGGTCTCCTGCAACCGCCGCGTCGAGTTCCGCCCACTCAACGATCGCGGCCGCAAGATCCTCGAGATGTTCCATCCGGTGCTGGCCGGCCACCCCCACTGGGAAGAGTTCGGGTTCGAATCGGGCATACTGGCCGGCCGGTTGAAACCCATGCCCGCGCTGTTCCCCGAAGAGGAGCGCAGCCGGCAGCCTTCGGTGTTCTCCGTCCTGCGGGCGCTGATCGAAGAGTTCCGCGAGGAAAAGGATTCGCACCTCGGCCTGGTGGGCGCATTCGGCTACGACCTGCTGTTTCAGTTCGAGCCCATCGTCAAGCGGTTGCCCCGCCACGGGCACAAAGACCTGCACCTGT
>PMYB01000120.1:45164-51653 GCA_003170915.1 Bryobacterales bacterium
CAGCGCGCCCCCGGCCCCATCGTTTCCGACCATACGCCGGAAGAATACATGGCCGGTGTCGAGAAGGTGCGCCAAGGAATGGCCCGCGGCGATTACTATGAGGTGGTGCTGCGCCAGACCTTCCGCGCTCCCTACTCGGGCAAGGCCTCCGAGCTATTCGAGCGCGTCCAGGACGCCAGTCCCAGCCCCTACGAGTTCTTCCTGCAATTCGGCGACGAGCAGTTGATCGGGGCGTCGCCCGAGATGTTCGTGAGGGTGGAGGAGTCGCGCGTCGAGACCTGCCCCATCGCGGGAACGGCCCAGAGAACCGGCGACCCGTTGCGCGACGCCGAGAACATCGCCGAGCTGATCGGGTCGTTGAAGGAAGAATCGGAACTCACTATGTGTACGGACGTGGACCGCAACGATAAGTCGCGCGTCTGCAAGCCGGGAACCGTCAAGGTGATCGAGCGCCGCCTCATCGAGAAGTACGCCGGCGTCTTCCACACGGTGGACCATGTCGAGGGTATTCTCCAGGACGGCTTCGATTCGCTCGACGCCTTCCTCAGCCACATGTGGGCGGTGACGTTGATCGGCGCGCCCAAGAAGGCCGCCGCGCAGGCCATCGAGGCGCTCGAGAAGGACGCGCGCGGCTGGTACGGCGGCGCCGTCGGAATGCTCCTGCTCAACGGCAACATCAACACCGGCATTCTCATTCGCACCACCTATTTGCGCGACGGAATGGCTTCCTATCCGGTGGGCGCGACGCTGCTGTACGATTCCGTGCCGGCCATGGAAGAGCGCGAAACGCGCCTCAAGGCGACCGGTTTCTTCCGTATCCTGGGCGCACCCGATCCGGTTCCGCCGCCGGTCGAGGTGGAGCATAGCGCGGCCGGCAAAGGCGCCCGGCTGCTGCTGGTGGATAACGACGATTGCTTCATCCAGACGATTGCCAACTATGCGCGCCAGACCGGGGCCGAGGTAGTGACCTACCGCGCTGGTTTTTCCCCGGATCTGATTACCCAACTGGCGCCCACCCTGATTCTGATTTCACCGGGACCGGGCCGCCCCGCGGATTTCGGCGTGCCCGACCTGGTGAGGACCGCCGTGCGCCTGGGCCTCCCGGTATTCGGCGTGTGCCTGGGTTTGCAGGGCATTGTGGAGGCGTTCGGCGGCGACCTGGACGTGCTGGATTACCCCATGCACGGCAAGCGTTCCATGGTGCGCCACCGCGGAGTCGGCGTCTTCGAAGGACTACCCGAGGAATTTCAGGTAGGCCGCTACCACTCCTTGTACGCGCGCCGGGCGACGCTCCCCGCCTGTCTCGAAGTGACCGCGGAAACCGTCGATGGCGGCATCATCATGGGCGTGCGGCATAAGGAACTGCCCATCGAAGCCGTCCAGTTTCACCCGGAGTCTATTTTGACGCTGACGCCCGGAGCGAACTACGGGCTGCAGCTTATCGAGAACGCGGTGCGGTTGGGGAAGACGGCGAAGATGGGGGCACGGTAAGTGCGTCTTTGACCTGCCGAACCGGGAAAACCAACTGAAAACAAACGATTTATCTGCCAGAGGACCGAGTACGGTCTGTCTAGATGGCATAACGACAGCCTTCCGAAATCAACTTTTCTTGATCTTTTTATACAGTTTTATGTCAATATTGTTCATGGATCGACCGATAAATGTATTGTTGAGGTAATTTTATGTTGTTGCGCCTCCGGTTTTCGAATTTTCGTTCTTTCCGTACCGAGCAGGAACTGTCCCTCGTGGCGGGATCGTTTGCCGACCTCCCCGACGTGGTACGCCATTCCGCTGGGGCCCGAGAGGGAATCTTGCCCGGTGCTGCAATCTACGGCGCAAATGGGTCCGGCAAAAGCAACGTCATCAAGGCTGCCTCTTTCATGTCGTCTGCGGTGACCTTTTCCCAGAGGAGTTGGAATCCGGAGGGGCCAATCCCGCGGGAGCCTTTCATGGCGGATGAGGAGTCGGGGCGGGAAGCGTCCGAGTTCGAAGCAGACTTTTTGCTGGCAGGCGTCCGCTACCGCTACGGATTCCGTGTTGATTCAGAAGTTGTGCATGAAGAATGGCTCCATGTGTATCCGAACGGTAAGAAGCAGACGTGGTTCCACCGCAAGCGTGGCACCCCCATTGCTTTCAGCAAGAAGATGTCGGGAGAGAATAGAACAATCGAGGCTTTGACCCGGAAGAACTCGCTGTTCCTATCTGCCGCGGCACAGAACAATCATGAGGCTCTTCTACCAGTCTATGGATGGCTGGCCGGCATATTGTTTGTACACGATGACCGCACGAAATATCTGGCGCATACCGCGAATCTGTGCGCCCAGCCAGACTACAAGAGTGAGATTGCCAAGCTGGTCTCAGTCGCCGACCTTGGCATCACGGACATGGTCGTCGAGCAAGCCAAGTTGCCGGATCGAACGAGAGAGCCTTTTGAAGCGATCAAGACCATATACAAGTTGCCAGAAGGAATCCCTGTTTCCGACACGAAGACAGAAGTCAGGCTTCTACACCGGTTCGCCGACACGACGGTTTCGTTCGCCCGTAGTCAGGAGTCGGCTGGCACCGTTGCGTATCTTGCGCTACTTGGGCCTGTGGTCGATGCCCTCAAGAAAGGCGTGCCGCTCCTGATCGACGAGCTCGATGCAAGTCTACATCCGCTTCTGGCTATCGAGCTAGTTCGACTGTTCAACACTCCCTCAAGCAATCCCAACGGAGCGCAGTTGATATTCAACACACACGACACGAATTTGCTAAGTGGTGGCATTCTCCGACGCGATCAGATCTGGTTCACGGAGAAGGGAAGTGATGCCAGCAGTCATCTGTTTGCGTTAAGTGACTTCAAACCACGTCGCCAGGAGAATCTCCAGGACGGGTATTTACAGGGCAGATACGGGGCCATTCCCTTCATCAACCCTGACGCTTTTCTACTCCGCTTCGAGGATGGTAATGGCAAGGCGAGATAGGCGTGATACCTTACGGCGCCGCCGTGCGTTTCGTTCTCCCCGTCCACGGTTTTTGATCGTCTGTGAGGGTACGCAGACGGAGCCGGAGTATTTCCGCGAAATGAGGCATTTAGAGCGCAGACTCATAGAGTTGGAACTTAGCCGAGGGGGAGTGCCAAAGACCCTGGTTGAACGTGCTGTGGAGATGAAGAAGACTGCTGCCGTCAGAGCAAAACGCGAGAAGGACGACAATCTTAAGTACGACCATGTGTGGTGTGTTAAGGTCAAGAGATCTGGATCAGTGGCAAAGAACACGCGGCTGTGATGGAGAGAACCCTTCCACTGGGGTCTACAGGCTTATGGAGCAAATCAGGGAGGTAGGCCGGCCAGTAGATTGAGGGGCCTGCCGTGTCTGTCCGGTCCCGCCGGCCCCCGCTATTTTCCGTACACCGCCCTCCCCACCCGGCGCATCCAGTCCAGTTCCTCGGGCGTCATCGGGCCGCGGCGGAGCGCTTCGAGGGCCTCGTCAACGTGCGCTGCGGTCGCGGGGCCGGCAGTCGTCGCCGGTCGGCGTCGGCTCGCCCTTCGGGATGCCCCGGCCGAACCACCGCCGCCCCCGTGTCAACTGGCCCCAGCTCGTCGCCGTAAACGAGACAAGCCCGGCCCGGTCGGCGGCCGGAAGTTGCGGGAAGATGTCGTGTTCCGCGCCTGGGTGTGCGGCGTTATAGCGGAACTGCACCACGTCGTAATCGGAGCCGCGCGCGATTTCCGGAACCAGCGTCCGCTTGTGCGTGGATACCGCCAGGTGGCGCACCAAGCCGCGGCGCTGCGCCTCGCGCGCGGCATCCAGAATCCGCGGCGGGACCGGCTTCTGCCACATGCCGAGCAGCAGCAGGTCGGCGTGGTTGCAGCCGATGGCGTGTAGCGCGCGCTCCAGGCTCGCTGCCACCAGGGCCGCCATCCGCGAATACGACTGGATGAGCAGAACCATGCGGTCGCGCTGGCTGGCCAGGTTACGGAGCGCCTGCGCGAACTGCTTGGTACGCATGCTGCCCCAGTAGAGGTAGTTCACTCCCCGCTCGAAGGCGCGCTCGACTGCGCCCGTAGGTACGCCGTAACCCGCACTGATCCCCAGACGCCCCACCTCCAGGCCGGTGCGTCCCAGCGTGGCCCGCTCGAAGGAAAGCCTCATTTGAGGAACGTCCCACGCTCCAGTTCCTCGAAGGCCAGGCGCAACTCCTCCTGCGTGTTCATCACGATGGGGCCGTACCACGCCACCGGCTCCACAAGCGGCTTTCCCGAGACCAGCAGGAAGCGAATGCCGTCCTCTCCGGCGTGGATTTCGATCTCGTCGCCACGGTCGAACAGCACCAGCGAGCGGTTGGCCGCCTCAGCGGGAGGCTTCGTATCCGCCCATCCCACGGCTTCGGTCGGCACCGCCAGGGGGCCCGAGGCGTTGCAGAACTTCCCATCTCCGAAGAAAACGTAGGCGAAGGCGTGGCGGGTGGTCTCTACGGGAAGTGTCCTTCTGCGGCGTGGAGGCACCGACACATCCAGGTAGGTGGGGTCGGCCGCGATGCCCTGCACCGGCCCTGTCTTCCCCCAGAAACTTCCGCAGACGATGCGTACCGCGGTGCCATCGTCATCTTTCACCAGCGGGACATCGGCTGCTTTGACCTCCTGGTAACGGGGCGCGGTCATCTTCAACGCCGACGGCAGGTTGGCCCAGAGCTGGAAACCATGCATCCTGCCCTCTGGATCGCCCTTGGGCATCTCCTGGTGAATGATCCCACGCCCGGCTGTCATCCACTGCACGTCACCGGCGGCGATGGCGCCATGGTTCCCCATGCTGTCGCCATGCTCCACGGTCCCCGCGAGGACGTAAGTGACGGTTTCGATTCCGCGGTGCGGGTGCCACGGGAAACCCGCCAGATAATCCTCCGGAACGTCATTGCGGAAGTCGTCCAACAGGAGGAACGGGTCGAACTCGGTGGTGTTGCCGAAGCCGAATGCGCGGCGCAGGTGCACGCCGGCGCCTTCGATGGTTGGTTTTGCCTGGCTGAGCCGCTTAATTGGTCGAAGGGACATATCTATAGCATCTCACTGAAGTTGCACCAGCCCTTGCGGCTGGCGGTTCTCGGCCGGCGATGGCACCAGGTCCTGACGCCCGCGCCAGAAATCGATATAGGCCACCTGGTGCACACAAGCCACGGTGCAGCGCGGCGCGCAGCTTTTGGCGGTGCGGTACTCGCGGCGGATGTCCTCGACGGTGTACTCGAGCAGCGGCTTGCCGGGGTAGCCGCGCTGCTGCGAGCAGTAATGCACCAGGCCGTCTTCGCAAACGTAGAGATAGCGCGCGCCGGCACGGCAGCGCCACTGGTTCTCTTTGCCGTTCGCGATGTTGTCCTGGAAATAATTGAACTGCGCATAGCTGCTCTTTTCCATGGAGCGCATGGCCATGTAGACTTCACGCTCCTGGTCGCGCAACGGCTGCAACTGGCCGCCGCCATCGTGGATGATCCCCACCGTCGAGGTGAACCCCAATTCCAGCGCGCGCCGGCCGACGACGATCGCGTCCTGGGGATTTCGGATGCCGCCGCCGACCACCGAGTTGATGTTCACGTGGAAAGCGGCGTGCTCGGCTAACATGCGCAGTTTCTTGTCGAGCACCTTGAGGCTCTTCTTGGAAACGTCGTCGGGCATGACGTTGTCGATGGAGATCTGCAGGTGCTCGAGCCCGGCGTGGTTGAGGCGCTGGATGCGCTCGGCGGTGAGCAGGTAGCCGTTGGTGATCATGCCGGCGATCATGCCGTGGCGGCGAATGCGCGCGAGGATGGGGTCCAGGTCCGGGTGCAGCAGCGGTTCGCCGCCGCTGATGGTGACGATGGTGGTTCCAAGTTCGGCCAGGCGGTCCAGTCGCTGGCACATCACCTCGAGCGGCACGGGCTTGGAATGGTCGTCGTATTCGTTGCAGTAGGCGCACGAAAGATTGCAGCGGCGCATGGGAATGACGTGCGCCATGATGGGATGATCCGTGGAGGCCAGCCCCCTGGCAATCATCCGGATCTCACGGATGCGCCGGTGCAGGCGGTCCCAGGTCTTACGGAGATACTGGACTGAGTGCGACATGCCGCCAAGTGCTCTTATTACAACACAATCCGGGCGGTCTACCGAGGCTGGGGAACTGACCGGCGCTTAACGGGGGTTGAACGGTGGAGATGGGGGCATGAATCGGGGAAACGCCGCTCTTGCCCGAGTCCTGCCTCAGGCTGCTGGCGCGTCAACGTAGGTTGCAATGGTGGTTGGCTCCGGTATGGGATCTCCATCCTCGCGCATTCCCTCAAGGTGAAACTCGATGGCCTCACGGATGAGTTCCTCAACCTCCTCCACCGTGTCAGCCACGGCCACGCATCCCGGAAGATCCGGGACATACGCACCGTAGTTCGTCGGTCCTTTTTCGATGATCACGGCGTATTTCTTCATGTGAGGTCCTTCCTGCTCAACCCCGCTTGTCTCAGGATACTGCTTAGCCCAACTTTCGCACTTG
>PMYB01000011.1 GCA_003170915.1 Bryobacterales bacterium
TTCTCGTCCGACATCTTGTCGGCGGCCTTGGTGAGGTTGGTCTTGATGGCGGTGTAGGCCCGCTTGGACTCCGCGATCAGCGGATTGGGGGTCTGGGCCTGGAGCGCGCAGCCGCCGGCGAGGGCGGCAGCGAAGATCATCACGACAGATCGGTTCACGGCGATAGTCTCCTTCAGGGGTGAAGTGGTGAAGCCACTGATATTCTATACCAGCGGCTAGCGGGCCGNNCTTCTCCAGCAGGAGGCCGTGCTCGGCTCCGGCGCCCACGAAGCGCATGCCGCGCTCGACCCACGCCTTGGACGCCGCCACACCGCGCGTCTGGATGCCGGGGACTACGCCGTGCCGGTTGCATTTTTCGATGAGGCGCTCCACCGTCGAGATCAGCAGCGGATGCTCCGTCTCACCGGGGATGCCGAGCGAAATCGACAGGTCGGCGGGGCCAACCATGGCGATATCCATGCCTTTGACGGACAACAGCTCGTCGGCGCGCTCGAAGGCGGTAGTGGTTTCGAACTGCACTACGGCCAGAGTGTTGCGGTTCTGATGATCGATGATCTCGGCGAAGGAGCGGGCTTCGTAATCGATCATGGTGCCGTTCACGCCGAAGCCGCGCTTACCCTGGGGCGGGAATCGCAACCAGCTCAGGGCCTCTTCGAGGAGCCTGGGGTCTTCCACGCGCGGCAGAATGATGCCCTGCGCGCCGGAATCCAGAAGCCTGGCGACCAACGAATAAAGAAGCTCAGCCACGCGGACGATGGGAGTAATGCCGGCTCCGGCGGCGGCGACGATCATGTCATGCACGGTTTCGAGATTGAAGGAACCGTGCTCCATGTCGATGAAGACGTAATCGAAGCCGGCGGCGGCGAAAGTGCGGGCGATTTCCGGGGACCGGTAACTTTGTATAGCGCAGCCGAGGACCGTTTCGCCCTTGGCGAGCCGCTCGCGGGTATGATTGACGCGCATCTGGATTACCTCCTATGTCGATACTCGAATATAACGCGAAGCAGGAAACGCGCGCGTGGCATAATCGCAGGTATGGAAATCACCTGGCTTGGACATGGCACATTTCTGTTTCGGCTTCCCTCGGGCCACGTAATCCTGATGGATCCGTGGACCGACGGCAACCCGGCGTACCCGAAGGGGTACCAGATCAAGCGCGTGGATACGATTTGCATCACGCACGGCCACTTCGACCACGTGCACGACGCCATACCGCTGGCGCAGCGTTTTTCGCCGGAAGTGGTGGCTATTTTCGAGACCTGCGACTGGCTCCAGTCAAAGGGCGTGGCCAACACCCGGCCGATGAACAAGGGCGGCTCGCAGAAGGTGGGCGAGGTCACCGTGACCATGACCCACGCGGTGCATAGCTGCGGGATTCTGGATGACGGCAAGATCGTCTACGGCGGCGAGGCGGCGGGCTACGTGCTGCGCTTCGTCGATGGCCGCGCGCTGTATTTCGCCGGCGACACCAACGTGTTTTCGGACATGCACCTGATCGAACAGCTCTACCATCCGGAGCTGGTGATTCTGCCTATCGGCGACCTGTTCACCATGAGCCCGCGCGAAGCCGCGGTGGCGTGCAAACTGCTCCGCGCGCGCAAGGTAATCCCGATGCACTTCGGCACGTTCCCGGCGCTCACCGGGCGGCCGGAGCAGTTGGGCGAGCTGGTGACGGACCTGGAAACGGAGGTTTGGGCGCTCGAGCCTGGGGAAGCGGTAGAGTGGTAGGGCCGTCCGTTACGGATTCACGAACTTGGCGATGTCGTCGATGACTTCGGGCGCTACGTGGCCGGGCTTGCGATATTCGGCCTCGGTGCTCTTGCCTTCACCGGCGACGAAAAGGTGGTTCAGCGCGGGATAGCTGCGCATGGTAACGGCCTTGCTCCCGCCCACGGCCGCCTTCCAGAGAGCGAAGTCTTTCATACTAACTTGAGAATCCCGCTCGCCCTGCAAGATCAGCATGGGGAGCGCCAGTTTCTTCGCCAGGGCGGCGGGATCGTATCCCTTGAGATCCAGCCAATAGGCCACCGGCACGCCCATCACGGGGGGAGAATCCTCGTCGCCGGGTTCGAGACTCTTGACTTTGGCCGCCACCGCCTTGGCGGTTTTCAGATTGTCGGCGGCCACTCCCGAATTCTCAGCTTGTTCCACGATCAGGTCTTCCATGGGCCGCACATTGGCGGCAAGGACGATCAGGCCGGCGAGCTTGCCATCCTGCTCGGCGATGCGCGGCGCCACATACCCGCCGAGGCTGTGACCGAGCACGAAGACGCGCTTGGGGTTCACTTCCGGCTGGGCGCGCAACAGGGCCGCGGCCTTGATGGCGTCTTCTTCGGTTTCCTGCTCGACCGTGAAACTTGCCAGTCCGGCCATGGCGGAGCTATATTGCCTGGTCCGTTTTTCATACCGCAAAACCACCACGCCGCGGGACGCCAGTCCTTCGGCCAGATCCTTGAAGACTTTGGTCCCACCGACGGTTTCATCCCGGTCGTTGGGTCCGGAGCCGTGCACCAGCACGATCCCCGGGAAGGGTCCTTGCCCGGCCGGCACGGTCAAGGTACCAGGGAGCTTCCACTGGCCGTCGCCGACGGTCACCTCGCGTTCGCGGAAGGAGTCCGGCTTGCTGTAGGCCGGCCGCTGCCACGCCGTTTCGCCGGGAAGGAAGAACATTCCAGCCACCAGGCCGTCGCGGTTGATGTTGAACCGAAGAATGACATTCTGCGTGGCGGACTTCACCGGGAAGTCCACGATGGTGTTGGGACCGACCTTGCGTGGGGATGGGTCGCCGATCTTTTCCACGGCGCCCCAGGATTTGATCTGAGCACCGATCTTACCCAAGGCTTCTTCGGGAAGCGCCTTCTTCATGTCGGCGGTAAACATTTGCGAGAGTTCCGGGTAGTTGCCGGCAATCAGCAGGTCGAGCGCCTTCCTGCCGAGAGCGGAGGGGTCTTGAGCCGGCTGCGCCAGGAGCAGTATCGGCAGTAGGGGCAGAATTCTTATCGCGCGAGGGAGCATCATCTAATAGAATAACCGGGATGGCGGGGGGCGGCGGCTTCTTGCAGCAACTGC
>PMYB01000035.1:0-1104 GCA_003170915.1 Bryobacterales bacterium
GGTGATTTTCTCTCCGGGATGACACGCCAGGTCCTTGGCGCCGGTATCGACTTTGATGCCCGGAATGATTCCCGCATCGGCGATGACTTTGACAAAGGGAGTGCCATCCTTCTTGTGCTGACGGATCGTCTCGTCGAAGAGGATCGCGCCACTAATGGACTCCCCGAGACGGGGCGTGGTCACAATCAACTCCCGCCAGGCGCGCCGGGCCTCCACAGTTAGGGGAATCCCCAACTTGGCAAATCGTTTGTCGCAGGTTGGAGTACTTTCATCCATCGCCAGCAGGCCCTTGTCGTCGGCGACTAGCGTTCTTGCAGTGTCTATAAGCTCTTGCACATTCATTTCGGGTCGCTCCATTTCCAATTCCGAATCTCCGGCATGTCTTCGCCGTTCTTGTCTATGTATTGCTTGTGCTCGATCAGTTTGTCCTTGAGCTGCTGCTTCAGGTAGATGCCCTTGTCGCCAGTCCGAGGCACGCGGTCGATGGTGTCCATTACCAGGTGGAAGCGGTCCAACTCGTTCAGCACCGTCATGTCGAAAGGCGTGGTGATAGTTCCCTCCTCCTTGTAGCCCCGGACGTGGATGTTGTCGTGGTTGGTGCGCCGGTAGGTCAGCCGGTGGATCAGCCACGGATAGGCATGGAAGGCGAAGATGACCGGCTTGTCTTTGGTGAACAACTCGTCGAAATCCATGTCGCTCAACCCGTGGGGGTGCTCGGTCGGCGGCTCCAGCTTCATCAGGTCGACGACGTTGACCACCCGGATTCTCAGGCTGGGCAGATGCTCATGCATGATGGAGACGGCGGCCAGAGTCTCCAGCGTGGGCACGTCGCCACAACAGGCCATCACCACGTCGGGCGCCATGCCCTGGTCGTTGCTGGCNNCACTGCCAGATGCCGATGCCCTGCGTGCAATGTTTGACGGCGGCGTCCATGGAGAGCCACTGCGGCGCCGGGTGTTTGCCCGCGATGACCACGTTGACGTAATGGCGGCTGCGCAGACAATGGTCGATCACCGACAACAGGCAGTTGGCATCCGGCGGAAGGTAAACACGCACGATCTCGGCCTTCTTGTTCACGACGAGGTCGATGAAACCGGGATCCTG